>JAGGSD010000108.1 GCA_021159265.1 Syntrophobacterales bacterium
ACTGAAGACTCCTGTTTCTTCTCCCGGCGATACCGGAAAATAAAGAAAGGAGGGTTTTATGGGTAATTCATTGGTAAACATGAGAGATCAGAAGTTTATTATGTATGAACAACTGGGGATTGAGAAGTTGTTTTCTCTGGAAAAGTACAAGGATTATTCAAGCGAAATTGTGGACATGATGCTCAATGAAGCGGAAAAAATGGCAGTAGACCTTATTGTTCCGACATACGATGTTGGGGATAAAGAAGGGTGCACTTTCGAAGCCGGTAAGGTTACGATACCCGCCTGCTTTCATGATGTTTACAAGAAGTTTTGTGAAGCCGGGTGGGTTTGTGCCCACAGAGATCCTGAAGTGGGGGGGCAGGGAGCTCCCGTGTCGGTTAATGCAGCCTGTTTCGAATATTTTAATGCGGCCAATTTTGCCTTTGTTATGTTTCCTGGTTTAACACAGGGAGCGGCCGGATTAATCGAGAATTATGGCACTGAAGAGCAGAAGAATAAGTACATGTATAAGATGTATGCAGGTGAGTGGACCGGCACCATGTGTCTGACTGAGCCGGGTGCGGGAACTGACGTCGGAGCTTTAAGGACTGTGGCTAAAAGACTGCCGGACGGCACGTTCAGCATTACAGGCACAAAGTCTTTTATCTCCTGTGGAGACCATGATCTTACTCCGAATATTGTTCATCCTGTTCTGGCCAGAATAGAGGGAGATCCGCCAGGCACAGGGGGTATTTCTATTTTTATAGTTCCTAAATACAGGTTGAATGATGACGGCAGTCCGGGTGAGTTTAACGATGTCAATACCGGCAATATTGAACACAAGATGGGCATTAAGGGTTCTCCTACATGTACACTGAATTTTGGTGAAAACGGTAAGTGTATTGGCGAACTTCTTGGCAAGGAACGTGAAGGCATAAGGATTATGTTTCAGATGATGAATGAAGCAAGGCTTGATGTCGGTTTCCAGGGCCTGGGGCATGCGAGCGCGGCTTTCGAACATTCACTGCAATATGCCATGGAAAGAATCCAGAGCTCCCCCATTTGGGAGATGAAAAATCCCAAAGCCAAAGCCGTTCCAATCTTTGAACATCCTGATATCAGGCGGACCCTTCTCTGGATGAAGACATATGTTGAAGGCATCAGAGCTATGAACTATTTTGCCGCCTTTTGTATTGATATGTCGCAAGCTGCCGAACAAGAGGCCGACAGGAAAAAGTGGGGCGGATTAGTCGAACTTTTAACCCCTGTATGTAAAGCCTTTTCATCAGACAGGGCTCTTGAAGTATGTTCTTATGCGATAGATGTATATGGCGGTTATGGCTATTGTTCCGAATACCCCATAGAGCAATACATGAGGGACTGTAAAATTGCCAGTATTTATGAAGGCACAAACGCCGTTCAGGCTCTTGATCTCGTCGGGAGAAAACTCGGCATGAACAAAGGTCGGAATGTTCTGAATCTTTTCGGGGAAATCACCAGTACCATAAAGAAGGTATATGAAATTGATGACCTGAAAGAATACGGCAGTCATTTACAGGAGGCTTTGAATGCTGTTGGCGACCTTACAAGACAATTTGATACATGGGGGAAGAGTGCCGGTTTCTTGCTGCCCATTCTGAATGCAAGACCATACTTAATGATTTTGGGTGATCTTGTTGTTGGATGGCTGTTGATTCAGGCAGCCCAAATTGCCACGGAGAAGCTCAATGTTATTTACAGGGAAGCGGATGTTGAAGGCTCAAAAGCCGGACAACGCGCTCTCGCCCGCGAAAACGCAGACGTTGCTTTCTATCAGGGAAAGATTGCTTCGGCGAAGTATTTTGCGGTTAATGTGTTGCCTACTTTAGAGGGAAGATGTAAGACCATTAAGATCAGCGACAGACTTCCCATTGAGATGCTGGCAGAGTCATTTAGCTCTTAAAAACGGGTTGTTGAGATATAGTCATTAAACGAGAAGTTAAGGCATCATTTCTAAAAATTGAAGAGTGTAATTATATAAGATGCTTTGGCTTCTCACCTGACAAGGAGGAATGATATGTCATATGAAATAAAAAAAGCTGCCGTTTTAGGCGCTGGTGTCATGGGCGCCAGTATAGCGGCTCACCTGACGAATGCGGGGATTGAATGTTTGTTATTGGACATTATTCCTTTTGAACTGACCGATGCTGACAAGAAAAAAGGTCTGACTGAGGATAGTCCCGAATGGAGAAACAGTTTTGCCGCAAGAGGATTAGCCGGTGTGTTAAAATCCAAGCCGGCCGGTTTCTATTCAAAGAAAAACGCTTCAATGATTACTATTGGTAATCTTGAAGATGACCTGGATAAGTTGTCCGGGATGGACTGGATTATTGAAGTGGTTATTGAAAATCTCAAGATTAAACAGGATCTTTTTGCCAGAGTTGAAAAAGTTGCAAGACCGGATTGCATTGTGTCCACTAACACCTCCGGATTGCCCATCAAAGAGATTTCAGCCGGCATGAATGGAAAACTGAAGGAGCGTTTTCTGGGAACACACTTCTATAATCCTCCCCGTTACATGAAACTCCTGGAGATTATTCCCGGTGAGGAAACAAAAAAGGAAGTTGTTGATTACATGATCAGGTTTTGCGAGAACGTGCTGGGCAAAGGTGTCGTTATTTGTAAGGACGTTCCCAATTTCGTTGGTAATCGTATTGGAGTTTTCGATATTGCTAATGCTTTGAAAATAATGGTGGACAGGAAACTGACAATACCGGAGCTGGATGCTATTATCGGCAAGGGAGTGGGAAGGCCAGGTTCCTCCATAGGCGGAACTCTGGATCTGGTTGGTCTGGATACGGGTTATCACGTTATGAAGAATCTCCATGAAGCGGTGCCGGACGATGAAATGTCCGATTACTTTGTGCCGCTTGAGTTCATGGAAAAGATGATGGAGAAAAAATGGTTGGGCAACAAGACTAGGCAGGGGTTCTATAAGAAGACAAAGGACGAAAAGGGAAACAGGATCAAATTGGTTCTTGATTATAACACAATGGAATATGTTCCCTTTCAAAAACCAAGATTTGCCTCAGTCTACAGCGCGGGCAAGATGGAAGGTGGTTTTGAAGTAAAACTCAGGGCTTTGTTTAACGGTGAGGATATTGCCGCAGAAGTAGTCAGAGAATATCTCTGCAGGAATTTCATATATGCGGCAAATCGTGTTCCTGAAATATCCGAGACTATTGTTGGGATCGATAACACAATGAAATGGGGTTATAATCACAAATTAGGGCCATTTGAGACATGGGATGCAATTGGTGTCAGAGAAGCCGTTGATGCAATGAAGAAACTGAAATTAAAGGTTCCTAAAAAGATCACGGAAATGTTGAAGGCAAAGTGTGAATCTTTCTATCTCAACAAAGAGGATGGCAAATATTATTACGATTTTGAAACAAAAAGTTATGTAAAGCTTGAGACTAATCCAAAGATAATTTTGTTGCCATCTCTGAAAGAGAGAGAAAAGGTTGTTAAAACAAATCCGGGTGCGTCACTTGTGGATATAGGCGATGGTGTTGCCTGTCTTGAGTTTCATACCAAGATGAACGCAGTGGATGATGATATAATCAAAATGATATATGATAGTTGCGATATAGTTGAAAAAGACTTTCTCGGACTGGTCATTGCAAATCACGGAACCAATTTTTCTGTTGGCGCCAATATCTTCCAGATTTTGATCGCAATTCAGAGAGGAGACTGGGATGTGCTTGACAAGCTTGTCCGCGATTTTCAGTATGCCAATATGAGAATGAAATACTGTGAAAAACCGGTAGTTACCGCTCCGGCAGGAATGACCCTGGGTGGTGGTTGCGAGATATCCATGCATGGAGCAAAATGCCAGCCCGCCGGTGAAACCTATATCGGACTGGTCGAAGTCGGCGTTGGCGTAATTCCTGCGGGAGGAGGAATTAAAGAATCCATGGTGCGTGTAACTGAAGGTATCCCTGATGGAGCCGTAGCAAATGGCCTGAACATGCAGACGCACTATCAGAAAATCTTTGAAAACATAGGCATGGCCAAAGTAGCCACCAGCGCAGTGGAAGCTATGGAATTAGGTTATATTAGAAAAACAGATGGCATCAGTATCAATCGTGACCATCAGATCCGGGATGCGAAAGAAGTTGTTCTCGGGTTATCCATGTTTTACAGCAAACCAAAACCGGTTATGATTCCAGTTATGGGAGACAATTTTAAAGGCATGGCGGAGTCTATTCTGCACAACATGAGATATGGAAATTACATTTCCGACTATGATGTTCATGTGGCAATGAAGCTTGCAGAAGTTATGTCAGGCGGGGATTGTCCGGAAGGGACATATGTTTCAGAGGACTCGATCCTTGATCTGGAGAGAGAAGCCTTCCTGAGCCTTGGAGGCGAATCGAAAACCCAGGACAGGATTATGCACATGCTGACGACGGGAAGGCCACTGCGTAATTAAACCAGAGAAAACCCACTGCTAACCTGAGGTCTTGCGATTTACAGGCCGGTTGGTATTTCATGATAAGGAGGAAAATCATGTGTGATGCTGTTATTGTTGAATCCGTGAGAAGTCCTGGCGGACGTTATAAAAGGGGAGGTCTTGCTCAAACCAGGGGTGATGAGATTGGAATTCAGGTGCTAAAAGGGCTTCTGGCAAAAGTCCCCCAACTCAAACCGGAAGATGTGGATGATGTGATTATCGGGTGCGCTTTTCCGGAAGCGGAGCAGGGTATGAACTTGGGCAGGGTTGTGGCATTGGGCGCCGGACTGCCGGTTACTACTTCGGGCATGACTCTTAATCGTTTTTGTTCGTCCGGGTTGCAGGCAATTGCCGATGCAACGGCAAAGGTCAGGGCTGGCTGGTCGGATGTTATTATAGCCGGTGGCGTTGAGACCATGAGTCACATTCCCATGGGAGGTTCCATATTTCGCCCCCATCCCGACTGGGGAGATTTGCCAAACACCTATGTTTCCATGGGAATCACAGCGGAAAACGTAGCTGAAAATTATAACATATCGCGGGAAGATCAGGATAAATTTGGTCTGGAGAGCAACCGGAGAGCACATGAGGCGATCAAGGCCGGTAAATTCAAGGATGAAACCGTTCCGATTAAGGCGTGGAAGTATGCGACTGACAAAAACGGGAAAAAGGTTCGGAATGAAGTCCTCTTCGACACGGATGATGGTGTGAGATGGCCTTCAACTATGGAGAATATGGCCAAATTAAAATCGCCTTTCAAAGAGGGTGGATCTGTTACCGCCGCGAATGCTTCACAAATGACGGATGGCGCCGCTTTTTCACTCATCATGACGCCGGAAAAAGCAAAAGAACTGGGTCTGAAACCTGTTGCGAGATTGACATATTATGCTGTTGAGGGGTGCAATCCGGAAGAAATGGGTGTAGGTCCTTCCGTTGCCATTCCAAAGGTTCTAAAAATGGCAGGACTGAAATCGAGTGATATAGACTTATTTGAAATTAATGAGGCATTTGCATCCCAGTGCATTTACGCTCTCAGGAAGACGGGTCTTGAAAAACGGTACTGGAAGGGTGATATAAATCCCAACGGCGGCGCAATTGCCCTCGGTCACCCTCTGGGATGTACCGGAGCCAAGTTGACAGCTCAGTTACTCCACGAGATGCAGAGACGCAAGTCGAAGAAAGGTATAGTATCCATGTGTATAGGTGGTGGTATGGGAGCTGCCGGAATTTTTGAGATGTTGTAAGATATCCTGCAAACGAGCAAAAAAGCCATGTTCTTTTCGATCATGGCTTTTTTTGTGTCTTTTCAGCTCGTACCTTCTCGCACAAAACCCGAATAAATCCCTCTCACTGAGTGGAAACTGGTTTATATGCCGCTTTTAAATTCATCTCTGAGCAGTTCTCTCGAAATAACGATTCTTCTCACCTCGGAAGTGCCCGCCCCTATATCCCACAGCTTCTGGTCCAGGTAATGTCTGCTTACCGCATATTCCGTGCAGTAACCGTAACCACCATGAATCTGAACGGCATCGAGGGCTATTTTTGTTCCCTTTTCGCCACAGTACAACAGGGCCGCTGCTGAAACACGGTCAAGATCAGTTCCTTTTCCACCTCTTTTATCACTTAAGGAATCACAATACGACGCCGCGCTGTATGCCATCCACTTGGATGCCTTGTAATCACAATACATATCGGCAAGCTTGCCCTGAATGAGTTGAAAAGAGGAAATAGGTTTTCCAAACTGAACTCTTTCCTTAGCATACTTTAAAGACAACTCAAGACATGATCTTTGCGAGCCTAAACTGCAACCGCAAAGCGTAATTCTCTCGGTACATAACCCGCTTGTCAATACAGCAACGCCCATATTATATTCCCCGACAAGGTTTTCAGCGGGTATTTCCATGTCTTCAAATGTAATAAGCCCTGTGGGCGATGTTCTCATTCCCCATTTCTTAATTTTCTCAGCAGTAAACCCCCTGGTTGTTTTAGGGTAAAACCAGAATGCAGACATCCCATGAGCACCCTTTTCCGGTTCTGTCTTTGCATAGAACAACATAATATCCGCAACCTGTGCGTTAGTTATAAAAATTTTCGAGCCATTTATAATATATCTGTCACCTTTTTTCACAGCTCTGGTTGCCATACTCATCGCATCGGAACCAGCATTTGGTTCAGTAATGCCGAGGCAGCCTATATATTCACCGCTGCAAGCTCTGGGCAGCACTTCCATTCTATGTTCTTCCCTGGCGTTTCTCCTGAAATTATCAAAACACAGTGTTTGACTTGCTCCAACGGTCATGGAAAGCGCATTGCTCACCCTTGCAATATTTTCATAAACCAGAACCGTTTCCACATATCCCAAAGCTGTCCCGCCATATTTTTCTTCAAAGACAATTCCATTAACACCAAGTTGTCCGAGTTCCCTGAACAAATCCGGTGGGAATTCATCTTTCTCATACAACTCCTCCATCTGAGGTTCCAACCAGTCTATTCCCCATTTATACACCATTTCCTCCAGCATTTGTTGTTCTTCAGTCAGCGTGAAATCTAAGGCCATACCTTCATCCTCCTTCTTTAAAATAATTTCTATGAACACGCATTTACTGCTTTTGAAGTTTCGCTATGCCGACATGCCGGCATTATAATTGGAAGGTAACTACTCAGGCAGGCACAGAGCGGCAAAGGCACGGCTCGACTGAGCTCGCCGAAGACAAAGGCACAAAGAGTAAAAAAATAGCAACAGGTGCCGCCTGTGGTCTTCGGTGAGCGTTCGACTGAACGTTCGACGGTTCGACCGAGCTCACGCCGAAGTCTCACGCCGCAGGCTCACCGAAGACTGTCGGGCGACTGAAGTCGCCCCTACCTGCTATTTTGGGAAATGTTAAGTCATATGAACTACTTGTAACGCATTTGCAAATTTAAGTTACTTAAAAATTATCAATTATTTCTAATAATTTCCGACACTCTTCCTCTAATTTTCCAGATATCTTTTCTATTTTCTTAAGATTTTTTTTAACACGGGATTTTTTAGTTGATCTTGTTCTGCCTATCCAATCGTCTTTTATGCTGTATTCAAGACAACCGGACCCCAGCAGACGGATAAAATGATCTGCGATTTCTTCCGGGCGGTAGGGAGAGTATTGCGGTTTGTACCATTTATATATCCAGTTGCACATTCCTATGATGGCATACGACAGCAGTTTGGGATCGTTTTCCGCAAAAATGCCTTTTGAAATTCCTTCTTTAATAATTTCTTCAACAATTGCAGTATATTTCTTTTTTTCCGCCCTAATCTTTTGGAAATCTTTTTCACTGACCTGATTCTCTTCGCTGAAGAAGACAGAAAACATGGATAATTTCTTAATAATGATATTGGTGATGTGGTTGTGAATGATACGTCTTAACTTTTCGTCAGGCGGGATATCCATGCCGGCTATCTCATTGGTATCCCTGAAGATATTTTCAAAAGCCTGGGTGTAAATAATCGAAAGAAGTTCATCTTTACTCTCTACATAGTGATAAATGGCAGCCTTGCTTATCCCTAATTCTTTTGAAATATCGTCTATCGTAGTAGACTTGTACCCCTTTGCATGAAAGAGATCCAGGGCAGTATCAATGATTTCCTGTAGTTTTTTACTTTTATCTAATTCCTTGAATTCGTGTTCATTGTCCATTTCTTATCCTTTTTTTTAGAAGCTCCACTATGCTACATTGCGGCATTATAACGAGAAATAATTTTGTTATTTCAAACGAATGTGAGAAGTCTTAGATTTCTCGTCGTTTCACTCCTCGAAATGACGGACGTAAAAACCACTCAGCATCAATACTCGAGAGCTTTGCATAAACTTATAAAACATCCTTTTTTGTCATTCCGCGCAAGCGAAGCACGACTCGGAATCCAGTATTATCCGGCAGTCCCTGGATTCCGGATCAAGTCTGGAATGACGATTAGAAGGATTGCGCAAAGGTCTCTACTAATCTTATATACGCAAAACCTCAAGTAGACAATACTAAAAAATTAAAAAAAAATACTTGACACTTTCAAACTTTATTGGTAAACGAACAGTCAGTAAATTCGAATGTCCGTTTAGTAACGTATGATAAAAGAAAAGTCAACCTTATTATTACTATTCAAAAATGGAGGAGGAAGTGACTGGTAAAAATAACGCAAGCGAAGTCAACTGGGATGACTATCTCAAGGCATATTATGAGAAACCATCCAGTTTCAAGAGCTGGTCGGGGTATGATGTAAAGGAAATTTATACTCCGGAAGACAGTCCTGATGAGAAGTATGAAGAAAAAATTGCAGATGCCGGCGAATACCCTTTCACCCGGGGAATTCACGCAAACATGTTCCGTGGCCGGTTATGGACTAAAAGGGAGGTTGTAGGCATAGGTTCGCCTGCGGACACACATGAGCGTCTGCAATATCTGGTTGAGCAGGGGGGCTCCGGGTTGAACACCATCGCTGATGTTACTTATGAGATGGGGCTTGATGCGGATCATCCCTGGGCAGTCAATGAAGTCGGCTTAACAGGTGTAAATATTACCTCCATTAAGGACATGGAGACGCTGACCAAAGACATACCCCTGGACAAAGTCAGCTGGTCTCTGATTACTGCTTCCACGGCCGCATCAGTAACCATGGCTCAATACATAGCTGTTGCGGAAGACGCAGGTTATCAACCGGCGGCATTGCGTGGTTCTGTGCAGAATGATCCAATACACTTTCGTTACTGCGGTTTCAGGCCTGCATCTCCTTTGGATTTATCCATCAAGCTGGGTTCCGACGTCATGGAATACTGCACAAGGAACCTGCCCAAGTGGTATTACACGACTGTGAATATGTATGATCTGAGGGAACAGGGGATAACAGCGCCTCAGGAAGTGGCGTTCGGTTTTGGCATCGCCATGTGTTACATAGATGAACTGATTCGACGTGGATTGAATATTGATGAATTTGCCCCGCGGTTTACCTTTTATGTTTCCTGTCATATGGACATTTTTGAGGAAGTGGCCAAGATCAGGGCTGCGCGAAGGATGTGGGCAAAATTGATGAAGGAGAAGTATGGGGCAAAAGACCCGCGTTCGATGCACTTCCGCTTCGCGGTTCATACGGCAGGGTGTTCGCTTATTCCACAACAGCCGTTGAATAATATTGTGCGGGTTGCGTATGAGGGTCTGACTGCCGTTTTGGCCGGTGTACAGTCTCTCCACTGCTGTTCATATGATGAGCCCATGTGTCTTCCTTCTGAAAAGGCACATCTCCAGGCCCTGCGAACGCAACAGATCCTTGCATACGAAACGGGGGTAACAAATGTGGCTGATCCCCTGGGAGGGTCGTACTATGTAGAGAGTCTCACCGACAAGATGGAAGAGGAAGTTTTGAAGGTTATGAAGCGGGTTGAAGATGTCGGGGGAATGGAAGAGGCTATTCGCACAGAGTGGCTGGATCACGAACTTGAATCTGAAGCTGTCGAACGGCAAAAGGAACTGGACGATGGCTCGAAACTTGTGGTTGGACTCAACATTTTCAAAGAGGAAGAGGAAAAGGAGACGCCTATGGGCGTCCAGCGAGTTTCGCCGCAGTCCGCAAAGCAGCAGATAGAAGAAGTCAAAGAGCTGAAGCGCACAAGGGATATGAGCAAAGTAAGAGATGCCATAAAGCGTATCAGGGACGAGGCGGGAGAAGGTAAAAATACTATTCCTCCAATGATGGAAGCTTCAAGAGCATTCGCGACAACCGGAGAAATGTTAGGCACCATTCGCCAGGTATTTGGATATTCATATGATCCTATGGAGATCATTGAATCACCATTCGATTAATCATGTGTGAGGAGTTTGAGATATGATCAAAGGAAAGAAGAAAAAGATTAAGGCGCTGGTAACCAAGGTTGGCCTGGACGGTCATGATAGAGGCGCAAAGGTGGTGGCTTCCATGCTTAAGGAGGCGGGGATGGAGGTGATATACCTGGGGATGTACCAAATGCCGGAAAATATTGTAAAAGCCGCCCTTGATGAAGATGTGGATGTTATAGGTTTAAGCTATCTGTCAGGCGAACATCTCATTTTTACTCCCCTAATTGTTGAAGAGATGAAAAAAAACGGTTTGGATAACGTATTACTGGTCGCCGGCGGCACTTTCCCCGCAGAAGATATTCCAATAATGGAAGAGATGGGGATTGATAAAGTATTCAGAGCCGGTTCCCTTACTGAGTCTTTTGTGGAATACATCAGAGATAATGTGAAAGAGTGATAGGGAAAATATGAAAAAGAGTAAGGATATCGATGAAATGATACAGCAATTGTTTGCCGGTAACCGCCGAGCCGCTTCTCGTCTCATTACCCGGGTGGAAAATGAGACAGAAGATCATCATGAGATAATGAAGAAAATTTATCCTCGTACCGGGCAGGCGACGATTGTGGGAATAACAGGTTCCGGCGGAGCTGGAAAAAGCACGCTGACAGACCACCTGATTCAGAAGTTCCGTGAGCAGGGGAAAACAGTCGGAGTTATTGTAGTAGATCCGAGTAGTCCTTTTTCGGGAGGCGCCTTGTTGGGCGACCGTATCCGTCTTCAACGTCACTTTCTGGATGATGGGGTTTACATAAGAAGTCTGGCGTCAAGAGGCTGCCTGGGAGGCCTGTCGAGCGCAACCTATAATGTCATTCGTATCCTGGAGGCCATGGGAATGGATATTATCATTGTGGAGACCCTTGGCGCGGGACAGGATGAGATTGATATTATTCATATCGCAAACACTTGTATTCTGGTGGCGACACCGGGGATGGGTGACGACATCCAGGCCATGAAAGCGGGGATCATGGAAATCGCGGATATCATAGCTCTCAACAAATCGGATCTGGAAGGGGCAAACAGATCTCTACGACAGTTGCAAACCGCTTTATCGGTTGCCTCCCTTGAGGAGGGGCAGTGGGCGCCCCGGGTGATACCGACAGTATCTATAGGAAGCAGGCCTGAAGATCTCAAGGGCATCGACGAACTGGCGTCCGCAATAACAGAACATCAGGAATACCTGCATACAACGAGATCTATTGATAAGGTCAAATTTGAAAGAGTGGAAGAAGAGCTGGGCCTTGTCTTTAAAGATGAACTGCAGAGGTTGATTTTCAAGGGGCTGAGAGGGACGGGCAAGAAGAGGAAATATATTAACAGTATTATTGAAGGGAAAAATGATCCCTATTCTGTGGTCGAGGAAATTTTGAATACCTATTTAATCCGAAAAAAGAAGAAATGATACTCAATGAATAATCCGGATTACATGGAAGCAAAAAAGTATGGGGAAGATATTTCTCTGGATGAGGAGCTTTATCGCAACCTCTCCGGGTTCCATATTAAATCCCTTTATGGTCCTGAAGATATTCCGAAGTTCGATTATGGAACCGACCTGGGTTTGCCGGGTGAATATCCATTCACACGTGGGATTTATAGAACCATGTACAGGGGAAAACCTTGGACTATCCGGCAATTGGGGTCTCTGGGTTCGCCTTCGGAGGCTAACCGGCGAATCAGGCAGTTAATACAGATGGGTTCCACAGGAGTCAGCATCTGCCTGGATATGCCTACCATCATGGGAAGGGATTCTGATGATCCCATGTCTGAAGGGGAAGTGGGAAGCTGTGGCGGTGTGGCCATCGACTCTCTGGAAGATATGCGCAACCTCCTGGAGGGTCTTCCGCTTGATGAGATCAGCATCAATTTTGTCTCCAATTCTCAGTCTCCGGTCATTTTAGCCATGTTTGTCGCAGTTGCCGGGGAACAGGGTATTCCTCTCGCAAAACTCAACGGCACAATGCAGAACGATATCCTCAAGGAATATCAGGCCCAGAAGTCTTATTATTTTCCACCACGTCCTTCCATGCGTCTTACCATCGATACGCTTCGTTTTTGTAGTGAGAATATGCCGCTCTTTAACCCCATCAGCATTAGTGGGTATCATCTGGCCTCTGCGGGCGCAACTCCTGTTCAGGAATTGGCATTTACACTTGCCAATGGTTTTACTTATATAGAGGAAGGGATTAAAGCGGGACTTTCTGTTGACAGCTTTGCCCCGCGGCTTTCTTTTTTCTTTAAGGCACATAATGATTTTTTTGAAAATATTGCCAAATTTCGTGCTGCCCGTCGAATCTGGTCCCGGACAATACGTGAGAAATATAAAGCCGAAGATCCGCGTTCGTGGCGATTCAGAGTTCATACACAGACCTCAGGGTCTTCACTCGCGGCTCAGGAACCGGAAAATAATATTATGAGGGTGACTATCCAGGCGCTTTCGGCAGTCCTGGCGGGGACCCAGTCATTGCATACCAATGCCTTTGACGAGGCATTTTCCATACCCACTCCGAGGTCTGAAAAACTGGCTTTGAGGGCTCAACAGATTATCGCCCGCGAGAGCGGGGTTATTAACACAGTGGATCCTCTTGGAGGTTCCTATTATATCGAGGCGCTGACTAACGAGATGGAGTCCGTGTCCTATGAGTATTTCAGAGAAATAGAAAATCTAGGTGGGGTCATTTCAGCCATAGAAAAGGGTTTCTATCAGAGCGCCATAGCCGATTCCGCCTTCAAATATCAGGAAGAGATTGAAAAGAAAAAGAGAATTGTGGTCGGTCTCAACGAGTTTGTTACAGATGAAGAGATGGATATCGAACTGAGAGAACCCGATCCGGAGTTTGAGAAACAGAAGGTGGCGGATCTCACAGCGCTTAAAAAAAATAGAGATTTAAATGTAGTCAAGACCTGCCTGAGTGAAGTCAGACAAGTCATTCAGGGATCGGATAATGTCATGCCGGTCCTGATAAAGGCTGTAAAATCCCGCGTTACTCTGGGTGAAATCATTAATGTCATGCGGGACATTTTCGGCGAATTCAGGGAAGAGTCCATATATTGACTCTCACATTTGTGGGGACGGGTTGAGATGGCCGGTGAGAGAAAAAAAAGAATATTGATAGCGAAGCCAGGTCTCGACGGTCATGATCGTGGGGCGAAGGTGGTGGCAAGAGCTCTGCGTAATGCCGGTATGGAAGTCATCTATGCGGGCCTTCACCAGACACCGCTTCAGATAGTCAATACCGCAGTAGATGAGGATGTGGAGGCCATTGGGTTAAGCATTCTCTCGGGAGCGCACAAAACCATATTTCCCAAAGTTATGTCTCTTCTTAAGCAAAAGGGAATTTCAGATATATTGGTTTTCGGGGGCGGGACAATTCCTAAAAAAGATTGGGGTATACTGAAGTCAATAGGTGTCGGAGAGATTTTCCCCCCCGGGTCGGACACACGAGAAATTGCAGCGTATCTGTATAAAGTTCTGTAGCCGTTCACGGCTTGAAACTTGAAATCGGAAAGTAGAAATTGGGAAGAACAGTACAAAAGTATGAAGGCCTAATTTCTAATTTCAACGTTCAGTGAACGGCTACAAAGTTCTTGAGGAGAAAAATTGAATGTCTAAACTGTTTAACGAAGATGTTGTTGAAGAAATAACGAGGAAGGGAGATCGGTGGCAACAAAGTACCGGCCATGGCGGAAAAGCAAATGACAGGGAATTTCGGACCCTTTCGGGCATTTCTGTTGAACCTGTGTACACTCCCGAACATACGGCTGATATGGATTATTTACGCGATCTGGGATTTCCCGGTGAGCCCCCTTTTGTACGTGGCGTCCATCCGACGATGTACAGGGAACGTGCCTGGACAATGAGACAACTTGCGGGTTACGGCCCGCCTGAAGAGACCAATAAAAGATATAAATTACTTTTAAGTGAGGGTGCCACAGGGATAAACGGTATTTTCGATTATCCCACCCTTCGGGGTTATGATTCCACCGATCCCCTGGCCCGTGCCGATTGTGGGCGCGGCGGGGTAGCGATCGATACTCTGGAAGATATGCGTATTCTTTTCGACGGCATACCGCTTGAGAAGGTCAGTAGTTCTCTCGTAACTTGTCAACCGATATGCAACATCACAGTTCAATCCATGTATTTTGCCAATGCCAGGAATCGGGGCGTCCCGTTAGATAAGCTTACAGGAACGAGTCAAAATGATTTTTTGATGGAGACATGCATGGCTACGGCCCCCGGTGTTTTACCACCAAAAGCATCTTTTAAGCTGAGTTGTGATGCCATTGAATATTGCACTAAACATGCGCCCCGCTGGAATCCGATCAGTTTTGCCGGCTATAACTACAGAGAGTCCGGATGTACAGCGGACCAGGAGGTGGCTTTTGTTATTGCGAATGCTATTGCCTGTTCAGAGGAGATGGTCAGGCGGGGACTCGATGTTGACGATTTTGCACCCAGGCTCAGTTTTTTTATGAATGGTCAAAGCGATTTTTTTGAAGAAATTGCCAAGTATCGGGCTGCCAGAAGAGTTTGGTATCGGGTAATGAAGGAACGATTCAAAGCGAAGAACCCCCGCTCCCTGGCTTTCAGGTTTCATGTACAAACGGCTGGTGTGGCTCTGACGGCTCAACAGCCTTTGAACAACATAGCTCGGTCGGCATATCATGCCCTTTCGGCGGCGCTGGGAGGCGCTCAATCCGTGCACATAGATGGTTATGATGAGGCGCTGTGTATACCGACTGAGCTTTCATCGATCACCGCTTTAAGATGCAACCAGATTTTACAGCTTGAGACCAGGGTGACCAACACCGTAGATCCTCTGGGGGGATCTTATTTTGTGGAGGCGCTAACCAGCAAGCTGGAGGAAAAAATACTTATGCTCTTGGAGGAAATGGACGGGCTTGGCGGTATTGTTAAGGCAACAGAGACAGGCTGGATACATGGCAAGATTGCTGATGCGGCCTATGAATATCAAAATGATATTGAAACGGGGAAAATGCCTGTCGTTGGAGTAAATTGTTACCGGATGGATGACGAGGTGCTTCCCATAGAGCTCTTCGAAGTGCCGGAAACAGCTAAAGTGCAGGAGAAGAGGCTCAAAAGGATTAAAAAAGAACGTAGTGATTCAGAGGTGCGGCGGGCGCTGGATGCAATTTCCCGTTGTTGTGACGAGGATGGGAACCTTATGGAGGTGATAGTGGAATCTGTGCAATCTCTTGTAACGGAGGGAGAAATAACAGAGGTCCTGAAGGATAAATACGGTGTATGGAATCCGCCGCTATTTTGATTCTTGAAAATTGTAATATGAGAGAGAGGAATAGATGAAAAAAGCGATCAGGGTAGTGATAGCGCGTCTTGGCATGGATGCTCACTGGAGGGGAAGCGTTGTGGTAGCGCGCGCCATACGTGATGCGGGAATGGAAGTTATCTATCTGGGGAATCAGATGCCGGAAGCTATTGTTGAAACTGCCATACAGGAAGATGTTAATGTGATAGGTCTGAGCACACTGTCGGGAAACCATCTGGAATTAGCGCCGGAGGTGGTCAGATTGCTCAGAGAAAAGGGGATAAGGGACATACTGGTGATTCTTGGAGGAACCATCCCACCTGATGATATCCCAAAGCTCAAAGCGGCAGGTATAGCGGAGGTCTTTGGTACGGGGTCATCTTTGGAAAAGATTGTCCGGTTTGTATCAGGATCAGATTGAATAAATTTTACAAAGTAAACATTTTAGACGAGGAAGGAGGAATGGATAAAGTGAAGGGAATTACAGCTTACGGCATTTATTTGCCATATCACAGACTGAAACGCGAGACTATTTTTAAGGCTATGGGGTGGTTTAACCCTGGGGTTGGAGGCTTGGCTAAAGGTGAGAAAGCCGTAGCCAATTTTGATGAAGACAGTCTTACCATGGCTGTTGCCGCCGGTATGGATTGTTTCCCGGATATCGGCAGAGAAGAAATTGATGCTCTGTATCTTGCCTCGACAACTTTTCCATACAAGGAAAGGGGAAATGCCTCAATTGCCGCCGGGGCATTGAATCTTTCTGCAAATACCCGAACCGCCGAGTTTTCCGGGTGTCTGAAATCGGGGACGACCGCGCTTATTTCGGCCCTCAACGCATCCGATTCAGAAACAACGATGGTCTGCGCATCCGACACTCGTCTTGGCAAGGCCGGCGGAACCGAGGAGCAGATGACGGGAGATGGAGCCGCTGCCGTTGCTGTGGGGAGTAAAGGAGTAATTGCTTCTCTTATTGACCATTATTCTATCTCTTATGATTTTCCGGATCACAGGCGATTGGATTCAGATAAGTTTATCCGAAGCTGGGAAGAAAGATGGATGCGGGAAGCGGGTTATTTTAAAATATTGCCGGAAGCTGTCAATGGTCTCCTTGCCAGGTGCGGGCTTCAAATCAGCGACATTACCAAAGTGGTTTATGCTCCCCCCAATCTCAGAGATCATAAAGCCATGGCTCAGAGTCTGGGCATAAAACCTGAGAGAGTTCAGTCTCCCCTAATCGAACCGGTGGGGAACACAGGGGCGGCGCATCCTCTGGTTATGCTGATAGCGGCGCTGGAAGAAGCTCAGCCGGGCGATAAAATACTGGTGGCGAGTATGGGAAGCGGTAGCGACGCCTTGCTCTTTGAGGTTACGGAAGAGATAACAAAACTGAAATCAAGGAACAAATTGAAGAAGAATCTGGATTACAAAGGTGAGCTTGACAATTATACAAAATACCTCTCATTCAAGGGTATGCTGGAAAAAGAGATAGGAATACGCGGTGAAGAAGTTTCACCCACCAGTCTATCCCTTCAATGGAGGGAACGGAACGCGGTTTTGAAACTGGTTGGCGCAAAATGCAAGGTTTGCGGGACCCCTCAGTTTCCCGCCGAAACTGTATGCATTAATCCCGAGTGCGGGGCGGTGGGTCAGATGGAGGAGTATTCCTTTTCAGACAAGACAGGTCACCTCTTTACCTTTACGGCCGATCACCTGGCTTTTACGGAAGACCCGCCGGGTCTGTATGGAATAGTAGATTTTGATGAGGGAGGCAGGTACTGGTTTGATATTACCGACTGTCGTCTGGAATCATTAAAGGTAGGTCAACCTGTGCAGATGACCTTTAGAAGAAGATATCTTGATGAGGCTCGTGGCATTGCCGGCTATTTCTGGAAAGCAATGCCCTTTAAGGGTTAATGATATGTAACTATTCAGGTTCAAAGTTCAACGGTCCACGGTTCAAAAACGATGAACATAGCCGGGATGAAGATAAGGCAACCGTGTGTGAACCTGACAACCTGAGTAATTGAGATGATACTACGTAAATTTAAAAAGGAGTAATAGAAATGGCAGAAGGTATAAAAAATAAAGTCGCTATTGTCGGCATGGGGTGCACCAGATTTGGAGAACATTGGGACAGAAGCGCCGAATCACTGGCCTCTGAGGCATTTGAAGAGGCCATTGCCGATGCGGGAATTGAAAAGAAAGATATTGATGCAGCCTGGTTTTCAAGTTGTTTCGATGAAGTCAATGTAGGAAAAAGCGCCATCCCTCTGGCGGGCGCTCTAAAATTGCCGTTTATTCCTATCACCAGGGTGGAGAATTTCTGCGCCAGCGGCACCGAGGCCATCCGGGCGGCCAGTTATGCCGTGGCTTCCGGGGCGTGTGACGTAGCACTGGCATTGGGAGTGGAAAAGTTGAAAGACATCGGTTACGGCGGTCTGCCGGATTTCAGCCAGCTTCGGGGCATATATAACCGGCAGATATTCCCCAATGTTACGGCGCCGGGTCAGTTCGCCATGCTTGCAACCAGGTATTTTGACAGATACGGCCTCAGCCCGGAAGAGGGCAAAAGAACACTGGCAAAAATATCCTCAAAAAGTCACGCGAACGGAGCTCTGACCCCCAAGGCTCATTTACGGAGAAAAGTTGATGTTGAAACTATTATGAACGCTCCCATGATTGCCTGGCCTTTAGGTCTCTTTGATTGTTGCGGCGTTACGGAAGGGTCGGCGGCGGCCATTATTGTCAGAGCGGAAGACGCCAAGAAATTTCGCAAGGATCCAATTTATGCTAAAGCTCTTCAGATTGCTGTCAGCCCGGAAGAGGAATATAGATATCAGCAGTGGGACGGGACGCATGTAGAGACAACCTATCGTTGCGGGGTAAATGCCTATAAAGAGGCCGGCGTGAAAAATCCTCGTGAAGAGATAAGCATGATGGAGGTGCACGATTGTTTTTCCATAACTGAACTGGTGACATACGAGGATTTGCAGATCTCGCCCAGGGGGAAGGCTAAAGAGGATATAGATGCGGGCTTTTATGACCTGGATGGGAAAATACCGTGTCAATCGGACGGGGGCCTGAAGAGTTTTGGCCATCCTATCGGCGCTTCCGGTATAAGAATGGCTTATGAGGTGTATAAACAGCTCCAGGGAAAATGCGGGGAACGGCAAATTAGAGATCCTCACCTTGGACTTACCCATAATCTGGGAGGTTTCCCGGCAAACTGTGTAATAGGAGTTACTATTTGGGGGAATGAACTGTAACCTGCTAATATGTTTCAGAGAACAATAGAGGAGGTGTCGCAATGGCAACAAGGAAATTAGCAGAGTTTGTTTACAAGACTTCGTTTGAAGATATACCTCAGGAGGTCAGGGAGCACTCCAAACTTGTGTTTCTTGACTGGCTGGGCGCCGCGTTGGCTGGATCAGGAGAAGGAATAGCTTCCGTTATGCTGAGATTTATTGATGATATTGATGGCAAGAACGGGCCTGACCAGGCCACGATTATTGGCAAGAACGTCAAGACAGATATGCTCAAAGCGGCCCTCATCAATGGTTCAATGTCCCACGCCCTCGATATCGACGATTACCATGGCCCGACTCTGTGTCATCCGACAGTAACCTTTTTACCCGGTATCCTGGCGCTGTCTCAGCAAAACCACTTGGAAGGAAAAGATATCATCACTGCCATGACAGTGGCCTTTGATATATTAGTCAGGGTAGGATACGGGGCGAAGAGGATTCACTATGACCGGGGTTGGCATGCCACTTCAACCCTGGGAAAGTTCGGAGCCACGGCAGGCGCCGGCAAATTGTTAAAACTGGATGTTGATGGATTAATAAATGCTTTTGGAATTGCCGGAACGGTGGCGGGAGGAGTCCGCCAGGTATTCGGTACCATGGGCAAACCCTTCCATGCAGGGAAGGCTTCTATGGACGGGCTTCTGGCAGCGCTTCTGGCTCAGTCAGGTTTTCAATGTTCAAAGGAGATCATTGAAGGTGAAAACGGGTTTATGACGCTCTTTTCCGATGATCCGGATTTAGACACAATGCTTGATCAGTTGGGAGAGTATTATTATTTGCCTACTGTGAGCTTTAAACCTTATGCCTCATGTGGCGGCACACACTCGACCATAGATATGATGAAGGAACTTCGAGAGAAAAATAATATCAATGTGGATGATGTGAAAGAAATAAGAATAGACGCAGGCAAAATAGCGTTAGATGCAGCCGGCAAGGTTGCGCCAAAGACCGGCCTTGAGGGAAAATTCAGTACTTATTATTGCGCGGCAGTGGCGTTGGCGGAGGGTGCAGCGAGCCCCGATAAATTTACCGATGAAAAAGTAAATGATCCCAGGCTGGTAGCGCTGAGGCAGAAAGTGAAAATAAGTGTTCCTGAACCGGACCTCGGTTTTGCTTTACGTGCAGTGATACAGATGAAGGATGGAACTGAATATTCGGCCTCCACCGATGCCCCCAGGGGGGACCCCGCAAATCCAATTTCTTATGATGAACTTGCGGAAAAATTCAGAGGTTTGACAAAAAACGTAATATCCGAGGCTAATGTTGAACAGTTGATAGATAAAATAAAAACACTCGATCGAGTATCAGACATTGAAACGTTGCTGGATCTTTGTTCATAGAACCGGAAACATATAGAGTGAAACAGGGGGAGTAATAATGACTAAAGAGACCGAAATTGCAAAAGAAAAGAAAAGATGGGAGGCGGAAACACTTTCCGGCCAGTCGTATAAAAAAAATGTGAAGGCCATGCTTACGGGTGTCGATCTCGATGTCGACGTTCTTTATACGCCTGCAGACATTAAAGATACGGACTATTTAGAAGATATTGGTTTCCCCGGCGAATTTCCCTTTACACGAGGTGTCTACCCCTCAATGTACCGTGGAAGGCTGTGGACGATGAGACAGTATTCGGGATTTGATACTCCGGAAGAATCCAATGCAAGGTATAAGTACCTGTTGGCGCAGGGGAATACAGGACTCAGTGTGGCCTTTGATCTTCCGAGCCAGATGGGATACGACTCCGACAATGAAGACATTGAGGAAGAAGTGGGAAAGGTAGGCGTGGCCATCAGCACATTAAAAGATATGGAAATCCTTTTCGACGGCATCAATCTGGGTGAAATTACGACTTCGTTTACCATTAATGGAATCGCCTCCATTATTCTTGCCATGTATGTTGCCGTTGCGGATGAACGGGGCATTCCTCGAGAGAAGATAGGCGGGACCATTCAAAACGATATACTGAAGGAGTATGCCGCGAGGGGCACTTACCTGTATCCCCCAAAGCCGTCGCTGCGGCTGGTTGCGGACGCCATTGAATATTGTATGAATGATGTTCCGAAATTCAATCCTATCAGTATATCGGGCGGACATTATCGAAGTGGGGGCGCGAGTATGGTTCAGGAAGCTTCGTTTACCATGCTGAACGGGATGACCTATATTGAGTCTATAATTGCCAGGGGTATTGACGTGGATAAATTTGCGCCCCGGTTGAGTTACCTTCTGGTGAATCACTGTAACATTTTCGAGGAAGTTGCCAGATATCGCGCTGTCAGGAGGATCTGGGCGCATGTTATGAGAGACAGGTTCAATGCGAAAGACCCGAGATCCATGATGTTCCGGGTTTACTCCGCCGGATGCGGGGATGTCTTAACATACGCGGAACCGGAAAATAATATTGTCCGGTTAACCCTGATGACCCTGGCCGGTATCCTGGGAGGGAGCCAGGCCTATTTTACACCCGGCTATGATGAAGCCTATGCCCTGCCGACTGAGGAGACAGCGCTGTTAGGTCTTCGCACACAGCAGATCATTGCCTATGAATCGGGAGTGCCCAATACCGTGGATCCTCTTGGAGGTTCCTATTATATAGAGTGGCTTACCGACAAAATCGAAGATGAGATCCTGAAGTATATGAAACATCTGGAAGAGAGAGGGAATATGGTCGAGCTCGTTGAGCAGGGTTATATCCAGAGTGAAATGGCCAGGATTGCATTTGAGAAGACCAAGAAAAAGATGTCCGGCGAGGAAGTGGTGGTGGGAGTCAATAAATTTCAGGCCTCGGAGAAGAAAGAACAGATTCAGCTTCACCAGACAGATCCAGAGGTAATTAAAAAACGTATAGAGAGTGTGAAGCAGGTGAAAAAAGAGCGTGATAACGACAAGGTTGCTCATTGTTTGAAGGATCTGAAAAAAGCGGCAGAGGGGACTGAGAACATGATGCCTTATATACTGGAAACAGTGAAGGCCTATGGATCGGTGGAGGAGATTGTTACGACCCTGAAGGAAGTATTCGGAGAATTTAAAGAGCCGCTGATATAGATTAACCGCAGGATGTACCTGGCGTGGGGGGGGATAATTATCATGAAAAACTTATCTGTTCTGGTTTCCGGAATTGATAAAGTGGGCGAATTTTTTCTCAGGGCATGTGCCTTTTTATTGTTATTGATGCTTGTAACTGTTCTTTATGATGTTTTGATGAGATATTTCTTTTCGAGGCCGACTTCCTGGGCGCTGGAGATAAATGAATATTTCTTTATCTTTCTTTCAATAATGCCGGCAGCCGAAATATTACGTCAGAAGAAACATATAGGTCTGGATATATTTTTAAAAAAATTGTCCGGAAGACGTCAGCTCTACGTTGAGATATTTTATTCGATTTGTATGCTCTTCTTTTCTTCAATCGTGGTCTGGCGGGGATTTGAAATGACTGCTAATGCCTACAAATTTGGTATGGCCTCCAGTTCTCTGCTGTCGTTTCCCCTCTTTATCCCATATTCTCTAATCCCCGCTGGTTTTGGGTGGTTAAGCTTGCAGTTGGTTGTTAAGATCGGCAGTAATATTAATATGTTAGCGGGGAGGTACGAATGAGCGTAACATTTGCCGCCATTTTAGTATTCATCATATTATTGCTGCTTATTTTTATGGGTTGCCCGGTTTTTGCTTCTCTCGGCATTTCCGCAACCATCGGTATTCTACTGCTGCGAGGATGGGTGGGGGTGAGTCAGATTCCCTCCACGATGTATGGACAGTTATCAAGCTTTGTCCTGATAGCCGTTCCAATGTACCTGTTAATGGGCGATGTTCTTTTTAAGACAGGTATCGGTGCTGATCTTTATGATGTGTTCAGTAAATGGTTTAACCGTATTCCCGGTGGATTGGCAATGGCCAGTGTCTTTGCATGCGCAGTGTTTGGGGCCATGTGCGGCATCAGTATTGCCGGTGTCGCAACGATTGGAGTAATAGCAATTCCCGAAATGTTAAAAAGGGGGTATAGCCCGCCTCTTGCAGCCGGGTCTGTGACGGCAGCCGGGGCTCTGGCCATGCTGATTCCGCCAAGCCTGCTTTTTATTCTGTACGGCGCTATAGCCGAAGTGTCTCTTGATAAACTTTTTGTGGGCGGTATTGTTCCCGGTCTGATTCTGGCATTAATGATGTGTATTTATATCGCGATTCGCGTATTGATTAATCCCCAATCAGCGCCCATGCCGGATGAAGTTATTACATGGAGCGACAGGATTCGACCGTTAAAGAGACTCTGGCCTGCGATTCTGCTTATTGTATGGGTCCTGGGTTCCATATATGGTGGAATTGCCACTCCTACAGAAGCCGGAGCTTTCGGCGCCGCAGGGGCCTATCTCATTGCCATATTTGTTTATCGTACTTTCAGCCTGAAGATGCTTGCCGAAACGTTGTTGACCACTGCCCGTACTACCGGTGCAGTGTGCCTTATTGTAGCTTGCGCCATGGTATTTTCCCAATTCATGAATCTGGCCAGGGTTCCTGAAAACCTGGCGCAATTTCTGGTTTCACTGTCTATGCCTGATTGGGTGCTTATGTTTATTGTTATGGTGTTTCTTCTTATTCTGGGCATGCTCATTGACGGCGCATCAATGGTTCTGGTTACCACTCCCATCCTGCTGCCGGTTGTGGTAGCCGCCGGGTATGACCCCCTGTGGTATGGAATAATACTGGTTCTGAATTTGGAAATGGCGGTCATAACGCCTCCGGTGGGTTTAAATCTATATACCTTAAAGAGTGTTACGGATGCGGTGTCAATGGCCGAAATACTCCGCGGGACGATGCCTTATGTCGCCGTGGAATTTGCCTGTTTGATGTTTTTTGTGTTTTTCCCGGAATTGGCGCTATGGCTGCCGTCAACTATGAAATAAGCGACGGGAAAAAGAGGGCGTTATGAGTGTGGCGGATCACGATCGTTCGGGCCATTCTCGTAGCAGTTAATAGTAAACTTCATAACTTAACATTCCGGTGATTTGTTGTAACGCCGGATTATAAAAAAGGGGGTTATCATGTTAAGGGTAATTTTTACAAGGAGTAAACTGGCGGCGGTGAAAGTCTTTGTGATGTTTTCCATTGTGATGTTTTTACTTACGACGGGCTTTGTGGCGGTTTCCAGTGCCGGAGAGAGCAACAAAGAGTTAAAACTGGTTATGGCGACATATCTCCTGCCGGCATATAAGGGGATATTCCCTGCGCTTCCAAGATTTGTTGATTATGTGAATGAGCATGGAAAGGGGATAGTGCAGATTGATTTCTATCATTCAGGGACTCTTCTAAAAGCGAAGGAATTGTTATCAGGCGTCCAGTCAGGCACAGCGGATATTATTTTTCAGACAGATGCCTATATAAGTGGGACTTATCCGATGTTGGGCGCCATCCAGCTTCCTCTGCTTTATAACAGTGAAGAGGAGAGATATCAGAAAAATAAGCTTGGCACTCCGGTTTCCCATTTTTTGCGTGAAAAGATGAAAGAGAAAGGGATGGCTTTGCTGGCTATCGGTCAAGTTCCTACGGAATATATCTGGACAGTCAAAAAACCGGTGAGAAAACCATCGGACCTGAAGGGATTGCGTATGAGAGTTTCAGGGAAGATCGACTCTAAAACCGTGGCTACATTTGGCGCTTCTCCCGTCAGAATGCCTTCAGCCGAGGCGTTCATGGCTCTCAAACGGGGGGTTGTTGATGGCATAATGGCTTATTCCGGCACTATAGCAGGTCGGAGATTAGATGAAGTTCTAAAATATTGTACAATTGGCGCTTTTGGCAATATGCACGTGCTTATATTGACCCCTCAGGAGCGCTGGGAAAGCTGGCCGGAAAACGCGCGCAAGATCATTATGGAGGCGGCGAAACGATATGAAGCCGATATGTATAAGACATGCACGAAATATATCGAAACTTTGTTCGAGACAAGGTTCAAAAATATAAAAGTAATCAGGCTTGATGACAGAGAAAGGTCCGCTTTTAAAAAAGACCTTACCCAAACCTACAGCTGGTGGGCGAATATGGTGGGAAAAAGTGAAGGCGAAAGGGCGCTGAAGATTGTCCGGGGCAAATGATTTCATCCCATGGGAGGGGTATTTCAGCGACAAAAGTAACAATTTTTCCTGAACGGTATACCCGCTGCTTGCGGCGGGGTATCGCATTGAAATTACGGAGGTATAAAAATGAGAGATTCAAAGTTGAAGAGATTTTGTCTGCTGTTTTTAGTCGGAGCAATCTGTTTTATCCTGGTGGGACAGACTGGCATTTCTTATGCGGGAACCCACAAAGAACTGAAACTGGTTATGTCAACGTATATCCCCGCGAGCTACAAGGATATTCACCCATGGCAGCAAGGGTTTGTTGACTATGTGAATAAACATGGCAAGGGTATAGTGCAGATAGATTTTTATCACTCAAGCACTTTGCTGAAATTGAGAGAAGCGATCCCGGGACTGCAGGCAGGCACGGCGGATATCATTCTTCATCAAGACTCCGCCATTCAGGGAACCTATCCTATATTTGGCGTTACCGAGCTTCCATTCATATATGATAATTATGATGATTATGTAATGGATTGCAGAATCGGGTCACCCCTGTTTAATTTGATCAATAAAGAACTCAAAAAAAAGAACATGTTTATGATTGCTGCCGCCGCGAATCCGTTTGAGCATATCTGGACATTGAAACCCGTCAGGAAACCGGAAGACATGAAAGGTTTGAAACTAAGGTGTTCCGGCAGAATTGAGTCACTGACGTTAAAGGCTCTTGGAACAGCGCCTGTCAGTATGCCGTCGGCCGAGGTTTTTATGGCAATGAAAAGAGGAACGGTGGATGGTCTGATGTCTTACCCTGGAACCGTGGGAGGGCGCAGGCTTGATGATGTTGTTAAATATTGCACCCTGGGTAATTTTGGCGCGTATATGACCCCGATATTTACGACTCGTGATCGGTGGGATAGCTGGCCTCAGGATGTAAAAGATGTCATGATCGAAGCGGGAAGGGAATATAATTTCAGAAATGCATTGAATGGCAGAATTTATCTTCTGGAGACTTATTTCCCGAGATTTAACCGAAAAATAGAAATGATAAAGCTCACGAAGGAAGAGATTGCAGCATTTAAAAAAGCGACAAAACCTGTCTATGACACCTGGTTAAAACAGGTTGACAAGAAAGTCGGGGAAAAGGCGCTGGCTATTGTTCAAAATAGATAGAAAATAAATAGGTAACATAAAATTTTGCGGAGCTTAACTTTTGGGCTATGGATGAAGAATGAGGATTGAATTATTTTAAGGGAGTTACAGTATGGTTAAACATAGCATAAGGATATTGTTGGCCAAACCCGGACTTGACGGTCATGATCGGGGCGCTAAATTTCTGGCAAGGGCATTACGAGATGCGGGGATGGAAGTGATTTACACGGGGCTGCATCAGAAAATACCCCAGATTGTAGTGTCGGCGTTGCAGGAAGATGTTGATGTGGTTGGGCTGAGCATCCTGTCCGGGAGTCATCTGGGTCTCACAAAGAAATTTTTTGCTGAGAGTGAAAAAAGGGGTCTGGACGGAGAACTGGTGCTGGTTGGGGGCACCATCCCTGAGGAGGATTTCTCGAAGCTGAGAGAAATGGGCGTAGATGGGGTGTTTGGCGTTGAATCGGATATTGATGATATAGTTAACTTTATCCGGGAGCATGTTCCATCAGAAAAGTAATTGTGACTACTCAGGTAAATAAACAGGCTGAAGGAAAAACCTTTAGACTTCGGTCTTCATTGCTCATTACCCAGTCCTTGTGGCTTCGCTTCGCCTGCCCTGGGAAGTATCCGGCGAGAGTTGGAGGGGGCTATAGTGAGGAAAATACTATTGTAAAGGAGGTGAAAATAAGGAGGTGAATGAAGAGTTGAAATGTTAAATTATCAGCAATATTAACGTTAACCTGATTATGGAGGTGTGTAATGAAGAGATTACTTATTGTATTATCTGTTATGCTGTTCCTGGTTTTATTGTCTTTGCCGGTACCTGGATCGGCGGGGGTCGTAAAGAAAAAATACACTTTGCATCTCGCAACACAGATGCCCCTAACACATACTATTACAAAGGCCGCTATGGTTCTGGCACAGCGGGCCGCGGAACTGAGTAGAAATAAGATTAACGTAGTGGTGCACGCCGGAGGGGCAATGTTTTCCGACAGACAAATCCCCGATGCGACTATGTCCGGCGGGTGTGATATAGGCATTTCCACCTCGAATACATGGGCTAAGTATGTTCGGGGGATGTCCTTCTGGGAAGTTCCTTTCCTGATACCCCCATCTGTTTCAGTAGATAAACTTGCCGAAGCCACTATTCCAATATTCGATAAGACACTGGAGACAAAAGGCGGAAAACTTTTAGGGTATGCCTATTATGGATATGAGGAAGGAATTGCGACTACCAAGGTACAACTGAAAAGACCTGTTGATGTTAAAGGACTGAAATTAAGAATTTATGACAGAACCCACCTGCCCGGGTTTAAGGCATTTGGGGCCGCTCCAGTGGTTATGTCTTCGAAGGAAGTTTACATTGGTTTGCAGAGGGGTGTTCTTGATGGAGCGGTGAGTGGCTTGAGCAGTATTAATCACCGTAAGTGGTTTGAGGTTTGTAAGTACGTAATTGCGATTCCGAATCTTGTCAGCTGCCCTTCACATCCGTTTCCTATAGCAGTGAACCTCAATGTCTGGAAAGGGATGGAACCTGCCGCCCAGAAGATACTCCTGCAGGCAGCTACGGAAGCAGGTCGGTTTACCCATGAAGAAGTGAAGAAAATGGTGGTGAAAGATTTAAAGACTCTCCGTGACAGCAAGGCACAGGTTTATGAACTTAAAGCCGGGTCTCCGGAGTGGAACGAATGGAAGAATGCCTTAGGCCCAGCCGGGAAGAAAAAGTTTCTGGCTGATAATCCCAAGGCCGGCCCCGTCCTTATCAAGATGATCAAGAGCTTGGAATAAGAGAAGGTTTGATGGCTCTGCTACTTATTCAGGCAGGTAGCAGGGCCATCTTGTTTGAGTTGACAGAGTTTTTTTGCATTTTGTTATAATAATAGCAAACCAAATAAGCTCTGTCCCTTTGAGCCTTTGAACCTGAGCAGTTACACATCATCAATATAATTTTATGAAGAGGCATATAATGAAAACTTTGCTAGAAATAATAAGTATTATCCACAGAGGGATCGACCGGTGCGTGTCTGCCGGCCAATGGATTGCGCTTGTATTTGTTTTTCTTCTCGGACCAATCGCATTTTACGAAGTAGTGGTGCGTAAACTTGGGCATCCCACAACCTGGAGCTTTCATATTCTTGTGTATATTCAATTGTTTATGATTTGGTTTGGTATTGCCTATACACAAAAGGTTCGGGGGCATGTGAGCGTTGATATTATAACCAGACTTTTACCTCTTACTACCCGGGTAGTGACCAGGATATTTGCTCATATCGTCTGTGAAGTCATTACCATTGTCCTTATATGGGAAAGTTGTGTAATGGTGAAACGCAGTTACGGCTATCATCTGATGACCACCGAAGAATTTCTGCATCCCGTATACTGGCTGCAGATTCCCGTAGTTATTGGCGCAGTTTTGCTTTTCTTTGTATTCTTCAGCCAGATGTGTGATGACATAAAATGGCTGGTAACCGGAAAGGGTAGCCCGGAGGATTTATAAAACTGTAAAAGGGGAAGGTTATTATGGCGTTTGAAATATCGGTTTTATTGATTATTATGTTGTTCCTGTTTGCCGCAGGCATACCAATTGCCTTTGTTTTAACGGCGGTGGGTCTTGTCGGCATATTGTTTCAGCTTGGCGTTCCCGGTCTTTACCAGTTTGCCCAGCAATTCTGGCAGGGGGGGATGAACTTTATTTATATCTGTATTCCTCTTTTCATCTTTATGGCTATCGCTCTGGAAAAAGGCAAGGCGGGCGGCCTGATTTTTGAAGTTGCGGCAAAGTGGTTGAAGCGTTTGCCCGGGGGGTTGCTGATATCTACAATCGGGGCTTCAACAATATTTGCGGCTCTTTCAGGGACAAGTATTGCCACCGCGGCGACGGTCGGCCTCGTTGCCTATCCGGAGATGATGAAACGCAATTACCCGAAAAGGATGACTCTTGGCGCCATATCTGTCGGTGGCGGGTTAGGCATGCTTATTCCTCCAAGCATCCCCTTGATTGTTTATGGCGCGTTGACCGGAGAATCTATTGGGAAATTGTTCGTTGCTGGAATAATACCGGGTATTGTGCTGGCCATCCTTTTTTGTCTTCTTATCTTCTTTCGCGCCTGGCGCGGTGATGTCGCGGTAGCTGAACAGACTTCAACGTGGCGGGAAAAATTTGTAAGCATAAAAAATGCTTTCTGGGGGCTATTACTTATTCCTATCGTTATCGGCGGCATGTACCTTGGTTATTTTACGCCGACGGAAGCAGGCGCTGTCGGGATGATATTGTCTCTTGTGGTTACCATGTTGATATATCGAACCTTAAAGGTGAAAGATATACCCGAGATATTAGGTGATACCCTTCGTGTTTCCATTATGATCTTCATTCTCTTGCTGGGGGCAGGTCTTTTCAGTTATGTTATGGCTCTGTACGGGATCCCGGCTCTCGTTACTAAATGGGTCCTCGGCCTTGATATGTCTCCGCTTGGTATAATTCTTATGCTCAATATCTTTTTCCTGATACTTGGGTGCTTTGTCGACGCAATTTCCCTGATGGTCATTTCGCTTCCTTTTGCTTATCCGGTAATTACCGCTCTCGGCTTTGATGGCGTCTGGTTCGGCATTGTGTTGATGGTGAATATCAATATGGCTGTGGAGACACCACCCGTTGGACTTAATCTATATGTCCTGAAAGGTATTTCAAAAGACATTACCCTTGCCGATGTGATCATGGGCGTCATACCGTTTTATTCATGTGAGCTTATCGGTCTTGTTATCGTAATATTATTTCCGTGGTTGTCCTTATGGCTGCCGGCGCTTATGGGATGATGAGCTTTTCTACGGTTGTAAATACAGTTAAAAATACTTTGGTGGTAGGAGAAACCAGTAAATATTATTTTCAGGTGAGTATAGATTGATTTTAGTCGCTGGTTGTAACGTTCAACAAAATTGATTATTCAAAAAGGAGGTTTCTTGTGGAGTGGAATATCGGTAAAATACCCGCTAAGTGGAGTATCCTTGCCCCGGACAAGGCGGCTATTATTTATGATGATGAAGCAATTACTTACAAACAAATCAACGATGGCGCCAACCGTGCTGCAAATTATCTACAGCAAATGGGACTGAAAAAGGGTGATCGGATAACAGTTTTGCTGAGAGATTGTCCTGAATTTATGGAAGTATATTTTGCCGCCGCAAAGCTTGGGCTTATCTTTGTTCCGCTGAATTTTCGTTTTATGGGTCCCGAGGTAAAATATCAGCTTAATAATTGTGGCTCACGTGTGCTTGTGTTTCACGATATAATGACCGAAATGATTGATTCCATACGTTCGGAAGTTGCGGTTGATGAAGACAAGTTTATTTATCTGCCAAGCACATTCTCTGATGAGGCCCCTGAATGTCCCGCATGGGCGGAAAACTACCATGAACTTATAAAGCAATATACTATGGAAGAACCCCATATCGACAAACCTGTTACCCTTGATGATCCCCTGGCAATTTTATATACATCCGGAACGACGGGAGAGCCGAAAGGCGCTTTATTGTCTCATGGACAGACCTACTTCAAAAATTTCCAGAACATTTTTTATACAGACATGAGGTTTGATGATATATATCTTTCCCAATTGCCGCTGTTTCATTCCGGAGGGCTCTTCGTTGCCGTGACCCCGACCCTTTGCAGGGGCGCCACCATGGTTATGAGACAAAAATTTGATCCTGCGAAGTTTGTCAGTGATATTGAACGGTACAAACCAACTATTGTTTTTGCGCTTACGAGTATGTGGAGATTGATACTTCAGACAAAAGCACTTGATGGAGCTGATGTCAGCAGTGTGAGGAATGTGATAGGAGGCGGAGAGCGAACTCCAAAAACACTGTTTGATGAGCTTGCGGCACATGGTCTTTATATGCAACAGGTATTTGGACAGACAGAAAACTCTATTATGATGGTTTTGCCCAAAAAAGATGTTCAGAGAAAAATGGGGTCTATCGGTATCCCCGGATTCTTCACAGAGGTCTGGATTGGAGATGAACAGGGCAGGGAACTACCTCACGGCACAACAGGTGAGATTGTGGCGAAAGGACCCAATGTCATGATGAAATACTGGAATATGCCTGAAAAAACCGCTGAAACGATTAAAAATGGAATTTTGTTTACCGGTGATCTTGGTTACAGAGATGATGAAGGCTATTTTTACATCGTGGACAGGGCTAAGGACATGTACCGGAGCGGCGGGGAAAATGTCTATCCGGCTGAAATAGAAAAAGTCCTGGCAGATCACCCCAAAATCCTCAATGTCGCTATCATTGGCGTGCCGGATGATAAATGGGGCGAAACAGGCATGGCCTTTGTTGTGCTGAAAGAAGGGGAAACCCTTACCAGGGAAGAAATACTCGAATTTCTCGATGGAAAGCTTGCCAGATTTAAACTTCCTTCGCATATTAAGTTTATCCGGGAGCTTCCTATGACAACAAGTGGAAAGATAAAAAAGGTCGAGTTAAAAGAGAAATACGGGGGTTCTCTTGAAACGAAATAGAATGTCTGTAGCCGCATGGTTCCTTTTCTGCAGTAAGTAGATAAATAAACCTTGTGGTGGTATTTTCACCATGATAGTGTAAACATAATAAAAGGAGGTTTTAAAGATGGAATTTGAAGGGAAAGTTGTACTGGTTACAGGATCCGCTCAGGGAATTGGTAAGACAGCGGCGCTTGCCTTTGCCGGAGAAGGCGCTAAAGTGGTTCTGAATGATATCAACAAAGAGCGGTTGTCGGAAGCGGCTGCGGAGATAGAAAAAACTGGTGCGAAGTGCCTTGCCGTGGCAGCCGACACTTCTGTGCGATCTGAAGTTGAGGATATGTTCAATCAGGCTGTGGATAAATTTGGTCATCTTGATGTCCTGGTTAACAACGCCGGTATCACGAGGGATGCTTTTATCCATAAGATGACAGAGGAGCAATGGCAGCAGGTTATTAATGTAAATCTCACGGGTGTCTTTTTTTGCCTGCAGGCCGCTGCCATGATAATGAGAGAAGCCGGAACGGGCAAGATCGTTAATATTTCTTCCGCGGCAAGGTTTGGCAACATGGGGCAGGCAAATTACTCCTCGACAAAAGCCGCAGTTGAAGGTCTGACACGGACGGCAGCCAAAGAGCTGGCCGGCAAAGGAGTCCGGGTGAATGCCGTTTCCCCCGGTCCTATTGCCACCGATATGTTAAAAGGTGTTCCTGACAAAGTCATAGAAAAGATTATTGCGCCGATTCCACTTCACAGGATTGGAACTCCGGAAGAATTATCCAATTTGATCCTTTTCCTTGCATCGGATAAATCTTCGTATATTACCGGACAGGTTATTAACTGTGATGGCGGATGGTTTATGACTTGATTCGAACGATATTCACAAATGCTGAGATAAGGAGGTCGAGATATTGGCAGACAGGACTAAAATTGGTGAAAAACATAAATTCAGGTGGGAAGTAGAAAAGGGTAAAATTAGAGAGCTAGTGGATGCCATAGGGGATAAAAACCCCATATATACGGATGCCCGGGCAGCACAGGACCAGGGTTATAAAGATATTGTGGCGCCGCCGACATTCGGCACCGTTCCTTTAATGTGGACGGGGACACTGATCAAGGCATTAAATGACTTACAAGTCAACTTTGCCCGGATTGTGCATGCCGAACAGGCATATGAATATTATGAAGAGATATTCCCCGGTGACACGCTTGATGCGATTCTGGAGGTCAAGGATATTACGAAAAAAGAGGGCAAATCCGGCACACTCGAATTTATCCGGTTTGAGACTAAATACCAGAACCAGGATGGCGTTGTGGTTTTAGGGGAAGATATGCTCTTAGTTGAAAGAAGTTGACTTTGTTGTAAGGGAGGTTGAGACGAAGGGAATGGGGCGAATTTTTGAAGATATAACAGTGGGCGAAGAAATTATTAACGAAACCATGTCTTCTGTAACGAAGGAGCAGCTGGTACGCTACGCCGGTGCCTCGGGTGATTTTAACCCTTTACATACGGATGATGCAACCGGCAAAGCCGCGGGGTTTGGTGGTGTCATTGCCCAAGGTATGTTGATGATGGGTATGGCTGCTGCGGCTGTGACCAATCGGATACCGAAGAAATCCCTGAATAATCTTAAAGTCAGATTTGTCGGTGCAACCAGGCCGGGAGATGTAGTAAAGGTTACAGGCAAGGTAACGGATAAACGAATCGAGGATAATAAAGGCATAGTATCTTGTACTCTGGAAGTTGCTGATCAGGATGATGATATTAAGGTTTCCGGCAGTTTTGAGGCAGAGCTTCCACTTGAGAGATGAGGTTGTTATGGGGAGTTCAGGATCATAAGTTTGTCTCACGGCAATTGAGAAGTGTGTGTATCAATGATGGGATTCTGTTTTTTAAGGCATTGATTTGATTAGCAGGGCCTTTATTGATGGTTTCGTGAAAAGTCTGTCATTCCCGCGCAGGCGGGAATCTAAAAGCATATAACTACTTAAAAACACTGGATTTCCGTTTTCATGGGAATGACAAAATTGTGTATATTCCGACTTTCAAGTAACTCGTTTGGGCGAATTTAATATAACTTGTTGATTTCACTGGACACTATCCAGATACACGGCCTGTTCGGGGAACAGGCCCTACAATATGTAGGGGCCGATGCCCCCATCGGCCTTAAACATGCTTTGTAAAAGTTACTTTCCATTATAATGCCGCTAAACGGCATAATGGAGCTTTTTATGAATGCATCTTTATAGCCTTTGGTGTAATTTTGAAAAAGAGGAGAATAAATTAATTATGGAAAAGAAAAGGATTTCCAGAGCGGAGAGGTTGTCTAAAGAGCGGGAAGCCAATTTGAAACATTGGGAGGATCAGGATGCAATTCTCTTTGCCCATCGGCAGGAGGCTTATGATATTGGTGGCGAGAAACAGGTTCAGCGTCTTGCCAAACAAGGGAAAAAGCCGATGCGTGAGCTTATTGGCATGCTGATTGATCCCGGCACAGAGTTTTTTGAGATTGGACTGGATGTGGGTTACGATATTGGCAAGAAGAGGGTTTATGGTGGCGAGGTCTACGAAGAAGAGAAACGAGGCCATATACCCGGAGGTGGTCTTATTACCGGCGTCGGCAAAATTCATGGCAAGGATTGTATGATATTTGCTAATGAAAATCGTTATGCTGCAGGCACTTATTTTCCCATTACCTTAAAGAAACATATGCGTGCGCAGAAAATTGCCGAGATGTGCGAAATACCTTGTATTTATATTGCTGATTCAGGTGGGGTCTATCTGCCATTGCAGATTGGAAGTTTTGCCGATGAAGGTCAATTTGGCAACATGTTTTACAATATGTGCCGTATGTCTGCCAAGGGCATTAAGCAATACACCCTGTCAACCGGCGGGAACACCGCCGGGGGAGCTTACATAGTGTATCTTGCCTGTGAATCGATTATGATTGAAAAACTTGCTTTCGCATTTCTTGCCGGTCCTCCCATGGTTAAGTCTGCCATTGGTGAGGTTGTGTCATCTGAAGATCTCGGCGGCGCCTATGTACATACGCAGCATTCCGGGGGTTGCGATCATTTTGTGAAAAGTCAGGAGGAAGGAATCCAAAAATTACGTGATTTGATGGAGTTTGAACCTTCCCAGAAATTGTATATCGATCGGAGGGAGACAAGGGAGCCGAAATACGATTACAGGGAGATGATGCGTTGTACGCCGGCTGATACCTATCACTATATAAACATCAGGGATACTATCAAGTGCCTGGCTGATGACAGCTATTTCCACGAGTACAAACAGACATACAGCCCGGGCAGGGGAGACGCTGTTGTTTGTGGCAAAATGTGGTTGAAGGGCATGCCGGTTGGCGTAGTTGCTTCGAATGCCAGTGGAATTATTTATATTGATGCAGCCAGGAAGGCAACGGAGTGGATGATACGTTGTGGCACATCAAAATTGCCGGTTTTGTTCCTTCAGGGTTCGCCCGGTTATATGGTAGGCAAAGCCGAGGAATGGGGTGGCATTGGGAAATATGGTTCCGACATGGTTAGGGCTGCTTCGTGTCTTTCCTCTCCAAAAATTACATATGTGATAGGTCCTGATCATGGTGCGGCAAATTATGGGATGTGTGGCCGGGCATTTAATCCCAATTTCTCCTTCACGAATATGAGGGGACGTACAACGGTGATGTCCGGTGAGACAGCAGGTTTTATTGTGGAATCTGTGCGCAGAATAAATATCGAAAAGAGGGGTGAACAAGTTGATGAAGAGGATATGGCCAGGTTCCGCCAGATGATGAGGGATCGTTATGAGGAACAGGGCCATCCCTTTTACACAGGTTCTCTCAATTTTCACGATGGCGTCATTGCCTTTAGCGAGGCAAGGGATGTGTTGGCAAGATCCTTTGAAATTGCCCTCCGTGCCCCAGTTAAGGAATCACATTTCGGCAATCTTAAAGTATGATGCTTTCGTAAAGAGTCCACGCCGTGTCATTCTGAGGAGCGGAGCGACAAAGAATCTTAGTGATATCAGATTCTTCGCTATCGCTCAGAATGACAAAAGAGTGTTTTTGTGACTTTTTACGGGTGCATCAAGTATGATCTATGAATGGAAACTAAAACAAAAAGAGGTGAATATGGCAGATGTATTACTGAAGGAAAGAGTTGATGAAGGTATTCTGGTCCTTACCCTGAACAGACCGGAGGCGATGAACTGCTTTAATTTTGATCTAATATCTGCATTGGATAATGCTATGAAAGAAGCAAATTTTGACATGAGCTTGAGGTGTATTATCATCACGGGCGCAAGGGGTGATCGCGAAGTAAACAAGCAGGCATTTTCAACGGGAGCTGATTTGAAGGAGAGACGAACGCTAACCGAGAACCAGGTTCGCAGATTCATCTTTTCAATACGCAACACTTTCACAGCAGTGGAACAGGTTCGTATTCCTGTCATTGCGGCGATAAATGGTTATGCGTTTGGAGGCGGCACGGAGCTTGCCCTGGCTTGTGATATTCGCATAGCATCTTCAAATGTATTGATGGGGCTAACCGAGACAAGTCTGGCTATTATACCCGGAGCCGGCGGAACACAGAGGTTGCCCAGAATCGTTGGGATTGCGAAGGCTAAGGAGCTGATCTATACTGCGAGGCGGATTGATGCCAGGACAGCGTTGGAAATCGGCCTGGTCAGCGAAGTGGCGGAGTCTGATCAATTGATGGAGGCCGCCTTGAAACTAGCCAGAGAGATTGCAAAGAATGGGCCTATTGGTCTTGCTCAAGCTAAATTTGCGATCAACAATGGCATGGAAACGAGTCTTGGCGTTGCCCTTCCATTAGAATCCAAGGCCTATGAAGTGACGATTCCTACGGAAGATAGATTGGAGGCCCTTGCAGCCTTCGCAGAGAAAAGGAAACCCGTGTTCAAAGGGAAGTAACAAACACAAACAATTTTTGGGAGGATGTTGAATTATGACGGAATATGATCTCTGGAAGATATTTCCAAGGATGCCGAAAAAAGTGGAGATTGGCGATATTACGATACGTGATGGTTTCCAGCATGAAGAAAAGTTTATTTCCACTGCTGCCAAGATCTTTTATCTGGAGGAAGTAATTTTTGCAGGTGTGCGCAACGTTGAAGTTACAAACCTCGGAAATCCGATAGGAATGCCCCAGTTTGCGGATGCTGAGGATCTTCTCACATATTTTCGCGGTGACCTCTTTAAAAAACGGGCTGCGCGGCGGGGTATCAATTATGATGATCTCTGTTTTACCGCGATTACAATTCGCGAACCCGCCGTGGACAGGGCGATTGAATTGAAAGAAAGGGGAATAGGCCCTGACCGGCTCTTGATGATGGTTTCAACTGAGGAAGAGCACCATTTTGCAAATTCGGGCACGACTCTTCCCGAATACTGGCAGGAGGCAGAGAGAAGTATCAAGAAATGTAATGATGCCGGAATGACGATGTGTGGTTGTGTAAGCACTATCTGGGGGAGCCCTATTGGGGGGGCTACAGACCTTAGAGACGCCGTCGAGTTCAGCAAGCGCTGGCTGGAGATTGGAGCGTCTGACATAGAGCATGCGGATCATGATGGGTCGGCATCGGCGGCGGCGGTGTACCGTTATTATTCCATGATTCTTGATGAGATGCCTGATACCGAGCTTCATATTGCTCATTTTCATGAGACCAAACGTGTTGCCTCAGCATCTATTCTGGCCGCATTGCAGGCGGGCATTACACGTTATGAAGCGACATTCGGCGGTTTGGGTGGTCAACCCGCTAATTTCCTGGATGACCGTCCCATAAGAGGCACAGGCGAATACTATTACAAAGATCCGAGATATGTCGGGTTAGTTTGTCTGGAAGACACCCTGGTGATGATTGATGAGCTTGGCATTAAACATGGTTGTGATGTGGATCGCATTTTGTGGCTGGGGCAGAAAATGGAAAAGACTATCGGTCGGCGGCTGCGGTCTGAAGCGGTAATTAATGGGCGTACATTGAAGGAAGGCCACATGGAATTTGCCCGTCCCGGGCTGCGTCCAAGAAAACAGAAGCTGGGTGAAACACCGACCCAAAAAATTCCCGGAAATTGGGCGCCTAAAGCCGTGTTGCCGGAAAAATATGCAAAAAGATAGTGTGATTATCTTACGATTAGTTGTAGTTAGCTTGGAGAAGAATCAAAAATGATGCACCCGTAAAAAGTCAAAATTAGCTGGCAAAGTAAAAAGTTTTAAATTCAAGGCGCGCATGGTTCGACAAGCTCACCATGAGCGGAATATAATAGTCTGCCCTGAGCTTGTCGAAGGGAAGGATGCGGCGCAACGCAGAAATTGGGTTTTTTTACAAGGCCATCAAAAATTGTGATTGTTACCTTTGACAATAGCTCTATGTGAGAACGATACATGAAAGTCGGTTTTGTACAGTTTGAACCTTCGTTTGGAAGCGTTGATAAAAATATTGAAAAAGCGGAAAAGTTGATAGACAGCGCTGATGCGAATCTTCTTGTGCTGCCCGAACTTTTCAACACTGGGTACGTCTTTACCTCAAAAGAAGAGGCAATGGCTCTATCCGAAGAAATACCGGTCGGTAAGACGACACAGGCGCTCATGAGAATAGCAAAGAATAACCACGTGTTTCTTGTGGCGGGTCTTGCCGAGAACAACGGTGATAAACTGTTTAACTCTGCCGTCATTGTCTCGCCGAAAGGGTATCTCGGCACATACAGAAAGATACACCTGTTCTTTGAGGAGAAACTCTGGTTTGATCCGGGGGATGCGGAAGCTGCCGTTTATGATATAGGACAATACAAGTTCGGGGCCATGATTTGTTTTGACTGGTTTTTCCCTGAAACCATGCGGGTACTCTCTTTAAAAGGCGCCCATATCGTTTGTCACAGCGCGAATCTGGTTCTGCCGTTCTGTCAGGATGCCATGAAAACCAGATGCCTGGAAAATCGTGTTTTTGCAGTAACGGCGAATAGAACAGGGGCGGAAACAAGAGGTGAGAAATTTCTGCAGTTCACCGGCAAAAGTCAGGTAATCAGTCCCAATGCGGAGATCCTTTGCCGAGCCGGTTCTGATACTGAAGAAGTGAAAATCGTTGATATCGATATGGAAATGGCTGCAAACAAGAGACTCAATGAGTATAATGATCTTTTTGCAGACAGAAGGCCGGAATTTTATGGTCAACTTCTGAACAAAAAGAATAAAGAAGCCTTTCAGAAATAAAACCTCTTTTTTGTACAATCCGGCGCTTTGTTACAGATGGCGCTAATTTTCCGTAACGATCCTGGAAAAGTCCGCAACCATGTGAAACAGTCTTGAAATTTCCTCTAAAAGGGAAAGCCTGTTGAATCGTATCTTTTCATCTTCCGACATAACAAGAATGGCATCAAAGAAACTGTCTACCGGCTTTCTCAGACGCGACATTTCGATAAGGGACTCTCTATATTTCCCCTGGTCAATATAAGCTCCTACTTTGTCCTTTATTTCAAGGAAGGTATCGTAAAGATCTTTCTCTTCGCTAGTGTTAAAAAGGGTGATATTGACGGAACCGTTTTCAAACCCTTTTATAATGTTGCCGACACGCTTAAAGGCAATAGCAAGAGGTTCAAAGTCGGGGTGACTTTTAAATTCTTCCATAGCGGTTATTTTCTTGAGGCAGCCTGTAATATTTGATACCCCCTCTACAAGGACGGCATCGACTACATCATAGGAATGTCCCTGTAATATGAGTTGATTTTCGAATCTTCCCTTAAGGAAATCCAGCACATCGGATTTTATTTTCCCCGGTGATCTTTTTAACTTATCGCCGAGTATAGAGATACTTTTCTCTATCAGGTCTTCAAGCTGGAGGGGATAATTCTTACTCAGGATAATGTTGATGACACCAAGGGACTGTCTTCTTAAAGCGTATGGGTCCGCCGTTCCCGTAGGTATGAGATTTACACCAAAACATCCAGCAATCGTGTCTATCTTATCCGCTATGCTGATAATAGATCCTTCGTCAGTTTCGGGGAGATTGCCACCGGCGGATGTTGGAAGATAATGTTCATAAATGGCTTTTGCAACTGTCGGGTTCTCACCGGCAATCAGGGCATATTCTCTGCCCATTACACCCTGGAGCTCCGGGAATTCATATATCATTTGTGTTTCCAGATCGGCCTTGCAAAGAGTCGCAGCCCGGTGAACATTATCCCTGATCGCGGGATTGATCTTATCCGCAATATACAGAGCCAGTTCTCTAAACCGTATAACCTTTTCATAGGAAGTACCGAGAAGACTGTGAAATACGACATTTTTCAAATCATCAAGCTTTTTATCAAGCGGGATTTTCTGATCTTCTTCAAAGAAAAATCTGGCATCTGCCAGTCTTGCGCGGATTACCTTTTCATTTCCTCTGGCAACAACTGACGGGTCTCTCGTTACTGTGTTATTGATTGTAATGAAATAAGGCAGGAGCTTACCGTTATCATCAATAACGGGAAAGTACTTCTGATGTTTCATCATTGAAGTAATGAGAACTTCTTTGGGAAGTTTCAGGTATTCTTTGTCGAAACTTCCGCAAACGACAGAAGGATATTCAACGAGAAAGGTTACCTCTTCCAAGAGGTCCTCGTTGTCAAGGGTATTTCCTGATACTCCACGGGCGGCTTTTCTTGCCTCTTCTGAAATTATCTTTCTCCGCTCATCAGGATCTACGATGACAAAATTTTCTTTTGTCTTTTTAATATAGTCATTGAAGCCTGCGATTTCAAAGAACCGGGGGCTCATAAACCGATGTCCGCAGGTCATGTTGCCGCTCGATATATTCTCGATTTTAAATGGAATGATTTCACCTCCAAAAATTGCCAGTATCCAGTGGATCGGTCTGGCAAACCGAATTTCCAGGTCCATCCAGCGCATTGATTTTTTGAAAGGAATAGATGTGATAAACTCGGGCAAGAGGCTTGATAAAAGAACTTTTGTGTTTTCCCCTGCCATTTTTTTCCTTGAGCAGATGTATTCACCTTTTTCTGTGATTATCGTTTCGAGTTCAGAAATATCGATTCCCTGTCCCTTGGCAAAACCGGTTGCCGCCTTCGTCGGATTTCCCATTTCATCGAAGGCGACCCTTTTGGCTGGGCCCATCTTTTCGATGATCTGGTCTTCCTGCTTTTCCGCGACATTTTCCACACACAGGCAGAGTCTTCTCGGTGCAGCCATTGCTTTGATCTGCCCGTGCCGGATCCGCCTTTTGTCAAATTCTTTTGTTATGAGTGTTTCCATATCTTTAATTGCTTTTGGCAAAAAATCGGCTGGAATTTCTTCCGTTCCTATTTCCAGTAACAGCTCCTTACCCATGAGAATTACATCTCCTCTGTTTATCGTCTCACTCGGGGAATGTGAAAAACCCCTCGCCCTCAGGCGAAGGCTTCAGTTTGATAATTTCGAAATCCGAATTTCGAAATCCTAAACAAATTCGAATATTAAATGACCAAAACTCAAAACAAGGTTTCGGATATTTGAATTTATAATTTTGTATTTGTTTCGAATTTCGAATTTCGTGCTTTGAGTTTTATAATCTTTTACTTTTTGTTCCATTTTCCCATGAGGGGATATCCCATTTTTCCCCGCTGATCCAAATACCCCTCGGCGCTGAGCTTTGCCAGATTTCGGACTCTCCCGATGTAGCTTGTACGTTCCGTTACACTGATTGCTCCACGAGCGTCGAGGATGTTAAAGACATGAGAACATTTGAGGCAGTAATCGTAAGTTGGGAGGACCAGACCTTTTTCTGCCATCCTTTCAGATTCCGCTTCATACATGTCAAATAGTTTTCTTAACATGTCCATATCAGCCTCTTCAAAGTTGTATATGGAAAATTCTACTTCGCTCTGGTGGTGGACATCACCGTATTTAACACCGCAGCCCCACTCCAGGTCGTATACATTGTCAATTCCCTGGAGGTACATGGCTATTCTTTCTATGCCGTATGTTATTTCGACGCATACAGGGCGTAAATCTATTCCACCAACCTGCTGGAAGTATGTGAACTGAGTGATTTCCATCCCGTCCAGCCAGACCTCCCATCCCAATCCCCATGCACCCAAAGTGGGTGATTCCCAGTCGTCTTCTACAAACCTGATGTCGTGATCAAGGGGGTCTATGCCGAAGCTTTTAAGAGAGTTTATATACATGTCCTGAATGTCAAGAGGGGAAGGTTTCATGATTACCTGATACTGGTAATAGTGCTGGAGTCTGTTGGGATTCTCTCCGTATCTGCCATCGGTAGGCCTCCGGGACGGTTCTACGTAGGCGACATTCCATGGTTCAGGCCCAAGAGAGCGAAGGAATGTTGCCGGGTTGAATGTACCGGCGCCAACTTCAATATCATAAGGTTGTTGAATGATGCATCCCTGGTCTGCCCAGTATTTTTCTAAAGCTAATATCAATTCCTGAAAGGTCACACTTTTACCTCCTGGGTTGGAACCCTTATCCTGCTGCATACACATGATTGGGCGAAAATTATCACTATGGAAAAATGGTGTCAAGGTAAATGTCACTATTCGTTTTGAGACATTTGAAAAGGCAGGAAGCTATTTCAGGATAGCCTCCTAACCCAGATAAACTGGAAATTCGAAGCACTAAATGCGAAACAAATCCGAATTTCTAATATTCAAATGTTC
>JAGGSD010000292.1 GCA_021159265.1 Syntrophobacterales bacterium
CCTGCGGTTTTGCTCACTCGTATCGACTAAACCTGACCTAAATCTGAGCGCCTAATTGGAACACTTATTTCATGACAGACCCTTTGCGCTTCGGGGTGTTCGACCGGTGTTTTCTACATGTGAATATCTCTTCTATACTTTGAAATGCTTTGCTGTCAACTTCTTCCTCTGGGAAAATGATTTGTTCATTATAAATACAGGCATATGCCTCTGCATAACTTGTCGTTGGTTATAGTGCTCTGTTCAATATATCGTAACCGTTCATGGAACATTGAAATTAGAAATTGGAAATTTGCCTTCATGCCCTCATGCTTTTGTGCTGTCTTCGGCGTGAGTTCAGTTGAACCCTTGATGAACGCATTCAATTTTGTTCCGCTTATCAAAGTCGCGCCGGATCATTTCTGATAGCGCTTCTGCCGGTTTGTAAACATCCAACTCGTAAGCTTGTTTCATCTCTCCCAAATTTCTACTTTCCAATTTCCAGTTTCAAGCCGTGAACCGCTACAATATATCTTTGCCAGTAAGCTTATTTATGGTAATATTATGATTATTGACACATTCGTAAAAAGTCCAGAAACTCCCTCTCCCTTGATGGGAGAGGGTAGGGGTGAGGGTAAATACAGCGCTATTTCAACTAGTTATGCCCCTCCCCTTTATCCCCTCCCACGAGGGGAGGGGAAATCCGACTTTTTACATGTCCATCATTATTCACTTGGTTATTTTTCAAATTAACATGCACCATTGTCGTCAGAGAGTGAAACCAGATTGAACAATACTTACAAGTATCGGATGAATTCAATGAAAAGATCATTTATGCCCACAATTAAAAGCAAGGAAGAACTGGATGCTATTCAACTGTCTGGATTGAAGTGGACGGTTAATCATGCCTATAGAGGATCTGCATTTTATCGTGAGAGGTTCAATGATACGGGTATTAAGCCTGGCGATATTAAGAGCCTCGATGATCTCAAGAGGCTGCCTTTTGTAACCGCAGAGGACCTGCAGGACAACTATCCCTGGCCGCTCATATCCGTGCCGTTTGAGAAGATTGTAAGAATGCACGCATCTTCAGGAACAACTGGCAAAAGAAAGGTTATGGTTTACACTGCGAAGGATGTGGATGACTGGGCCGATATGTTTGCCAGGTGTTACGAGATGGCGGGACTGACGAATGAAGACAGGGTCCAGATATGTGTGGGATACGGCGTATGGACCGCAGGCGTCGGTTTTCAACTCGGCTGTGAGAGATTCGGGGCGTTTGCCATACCGGCCGGGCCGGGCAATATCGATATGCAACTGCAATTTCTCGTTGATTTTCAGACAACAGTAATCTGTTCCACAGCATCAATGGCGCTCCTTCTGGCCGAAGAGGTGGACAGGCGGGGGCTTAAGAATAAAATTAATGTAAAAAAGATTATCTTTGGAGCTGAAAGATCAAGTGATGCCATCACAAGAAAGATCAAAAGTCTGCTGGGTGCAGAGCATGCCTTTGACATTCCCGGCCTGACAGAGCTTTATGGTCCCGGAACAGGTTTGGATTGCATCCATCATACAGGGATCCACTACTGGGCCGATTATTATATAATGGAACTCCTCGATCCTGAGACCCTGGAACCTGTTCCTGAAGGCGAAGTGGGAGAAATGGTGTACACGACGCTCCGAAAGGAGGGGGCGCCACTGATCAGATATCGGTCGAGAGATTTAACAAGATCAATACCGGGGCGTTGTCAATGCGGATCTCTTCTTCCCCGTCACGACAAGATATTGGGACGTTCCGATGACATGTTTATTATCCGTGGTGTTAACATTTACCCCAGCCACATAGATGAGATACTTTCCAGGCAGGCTGGGATCAGCAGTGAATATCAGATTTATCTCAATCGAGGAGACGATGGCAAAGACTACATGACCATAACGGTGGAAAGGGAGAAGAATAATGATCCAAAGGGAGACGAAACGCTTGCCATGAAGATCGAGAGAGAGATCAGAAAGGAAATGCTCGTAAGTGGAAAGGTGAATATAGTTGACTACCAGTCTCTCCCCAGAACAGCGAAAAAAACCAGGAGGCTTTTTGATAACAGGGATTAAAAAAGAAAATTTTTTCTTGACCTTTTATGTAAAATTAAGATATTTACTTGTGAAGTGAGTAAAAAACCTTAATCGATATGAATATAAAAAATGATAGTTTAACATTCTGGTGGTGGCAGTCGATAAATAAAAGGGGGAAAACTGTCCGCTGCCTGCAGGAATTTTAGACATACAGAGTTTTTATTAAAAGCCGTGGACAATTTTTGATGTCCGCGGCTTTTTTTATGGGGAAAATGGAGATCAGGAGTCAAATCATGGATCAGACAAAACAGAAAATACTCATGGGAAATGAAGCGATTGGCAGAGGAGTGGTTGAAGCCGGATGTACGCTTACCGCTTCTTACCCGGGCACGCCGGCATCGGAAATTCTCGCATCAGTCGTTAATTTTTCCAGAGAAACAGAAATTAAAATGCATATAGAGTGGTCTGTAAATGAGAAAGTTGCCTATGAGGTAGCGCTTGCAAACAGTTATACCGGCAAGAGATCCGCCGTGGCCATGAAGCAGGTCGGTCTGAATGTGGCATCAGATCCTTTCATGCGCTCCGCCTATCTTGGGGTTAAGGGCGGTTTCGTTGTTATTGTAGCCGATGATCCCGGTCCCCACAGTTCCCAAACTGAGCAGGACAGCCGCTTGTTCGCACTTTCCGCGAAGATACCCGTTTTTGATCCTGCCAGTCCCAGGGAGGCAAAAGAGATGGTCAGGAAGGCCTTTGAGCTATCCGAGAAATACGAAATTCCCGTCATGCTCCGTTCCACCACCCGTATCTGCCATGCCAGGCAGAATGTTCCATGTTTACCTCCTGAAAGACTGGAAAGGACTGCCGATTTTGAGAAAGATCCGGGGCGCTGGGTTGCAACGCCGCAATTTTTATATGACCTCCACCATCGCTTAAACGATAAGATTGACAAAATACTGGAGGAAGAAGATTTTTCACCATTACTTATTCCGGGCGATGGCTCATTGAGTAAGTATTGCATAATATCATCCGGCGTGGCCTTCGCCCATACCTGCGATCTTCTGGAAGATATGAAATTCTCAGGGAAAATAGACCTTTTTCAGGTTACCATGCCATACCCTCTGAACAAGAAATTCATTCGTAAAATAAATTCCGGATACAAAAAGATACTCGTTATTGAGGAAACCTATCCTGTAATTGAGATGCAACTGACAAATCCTGAAATCAATGGAAGAAATTCAAAATTAATTCCCAATCAGGGGGAATTGACACCGGATATCATTCAGGATGTGCTGAAGAAATTCCTTGAATTACCTTTGGAAGCCGGCGCCTCTCCCGAACAAATAAAAGGGAAAAGACCAACCCTCTGTCCGGGATGTCCCCATCGAGCGGCATTTTACGCAATCAAGGAAACATTTCCGGAGGGAATCTTTCCCAGTGATATCGGCTGTTATACACTCGGCATGAATCTTGGCGCAGTAGATACCTGCCACTGTATGGGCGCTTGTATAAGCCAGGGGGCAGGTTTTTACCATGCGTATGCCCAGGATAATGGAAAATTTCCCACCATCGCGGTGACCATTGGTGATTCCACCTTCTTCCATGCAGGGATTCCGGGTCTGATCAATGCCGTCTTTCAAAAGGCACGGTTTATCGTGGTTATTCTGGATAACTCCACCACGGCAATGACAGGCAATCAACCGACACCGGAAGTGGGTATTATGGCCGATGGAACAAGGGGAACCCCTGTACTTATTCCCGATCTTGTGAAGGCCTGCGGCGTCAGGTTTCTTAAAGAATGCGATCCCTATGATTTAGAAACGTTTACTTCATATCTCAAAGAAGCTGACCAATACTGCCGCAGTGAAGATGGAGGTGTCGCTGTAATTATATCGAAACATCCCTGTGTTCTGGATAAAGAGGCCATGAAAGCACAGCCTGTTTATTCCATGAGAATAACAGAGGATTGTACCGGCTGCGAATACTGTCTTAACAACTTTGAATGTCCCGCTCTTGTTTCCGATTCGGATGGGGAGCGCGTCATTATAGATCAGAATATCTGTATTGGATGCGGTGTATGTCAACATGTGTGTCCTGTTGGGGCAATCATCGCGGAAGGTGGAGGCAAAAAATGAAACAGCAGATCATTGTAAGCGGCATTGGCGGTCAGGGTGTGCTTTTTCTGACCAGGCTTTTTGCACAGGCAGCCGTAGAAGAGGGGCTTGATGTCCTGACTTCAGAAACGCACGGTATGGCCATGAGAGGTGGAACAGTTGTATCGCATCTCAAGGTTGGACCCTTCAAGAGTCCTTTGATCCGCATGGGACAATGCGATGTCGGATTATTTATTAATGCTTCGAACCTCGACATCTACAGGAACTTCATAAGGCCCGGAGGGAGGTCATTTGTAAATACTGATATCTCTGGAGAATATTACAATATTGATGCAACCGGGTTGGCAAAGGAATGCGGGTCACTTCTTGTCACGAATCTCGTCCTTCTGGGATATGCTGTTAAAGAGGGTAACCTTTTTTGTGATGAAGGAGTAATGGAAACAATAATCAGAAAGTCATCCCAACCAGACCGGATTGAAATGAACTTAAAAGGTTTTAAGGCAGGGGTATCAAGAAATTAGATTATGATTGCAGCGTAAGGTTTTAGCCTTGTTCAGCATGAGGCAACCTTAGAGGACTGCGTTGCATTTTGTGAGAGTAGCTACTCAGGTTCACAGTTCAGTAGTTCAAGATTCAACAGTTGAATGAAGAGAAACGAGTAATATCTCAATAAACACGGGTAGGGGTGACTTTAGTCGCCCCTGTCGGGAGGTTAAAACCTCCCCTCCACTCATTTATTGGAACTCTTTTAACCGTGAATTGTGAACCTTGAACCTGTCAATCTGAGTAGTTACGTGAGAGATTTACAAGAGTAAAAATTTATGGAGGTGAAAAATGAAAGGAAGAAGGTTTTTCAAGATTGCTGGACTGATAGTGATGCTGCTGTTCGCCTGTTTACTGTTTCCGGTATCGGTAGCAGCAGGGTCGATAACATTAAGTTACGCCAATTTCCCGCCGGCTCCGACATTCCCATGCGTGCAGATGGAGAGGTGGAAAAAAGCAGTGGAGCAGCGCACTGGCGGGAAAGTTGTAATTAATACCTTTCCGGGCAGTACTCTCCTGGGTGCCAAGAACATGTTTGATGGCATCATAGCCGGGCAGGCGGACATCGGTTGTCTCTGTATGGCCTATCAGCCGGGCAGGTTTGTGATAACCAATGCTGTTGCTCTGCCTGTTGGTTTCCCGGATGCGAAAACAGCCAGTCTGACTCTATGGGACATATATAAAAAATATCATCCCGGGGAATTTACAAAGGTTAAGGTCCTTACCATGTTCACCTGTGCGCCTGCAAATATCTACGCCAAGAAGCCTGTAAGAAACTTGAGCGACCTTAAGGGTCTGGAACTGAGGGCATCAGGAGGAGTTGCCCAGGTTTTGAAGGCATTGGGCGCAACACCGGTCGGTATGCCCCAGTCAGAAACCCCTGAAGCTCTTCAAAAGGGGGTAGTGAAGGGCGCGGCATCTTCCCTTGAGACCCTTATGGATTTCAAGTATGCGGAGTCCTGTAGATACGTAACGATATTTAATGGACCGGTTTATCCATTTGCTGTTGTTATGAACCTTGAAAAATGGAATTCTCTGCCAAAAGAAGTACAAAAGGTAATGGACGATCTGGGAACGGAACAGGCGTTGTGGACTGGGAACTACATGGACAGACACGTAAATGAATCCGTTAAATGGTCAAAGAAAAATTATAATATCGAGATTACAAAATTAACAAAGAAAGATCTGGCAAAGTGGAATAAATTACTTAGCCCGATAACCAAAAGATGGATCAAGAGCGCCAAAGCCAAAGGATTGCCGGCAAGGGCGATTTTACAAGATATAAGGGTGGCCAGGGAGTATCATTCTCGATTCTAACGAAAAGGGGACGGGTCACTTTGTTGATTTATAGAAAAAGTAACCTGCCCTTTTTTCTATTAAAACCGGAGGGCGGAAGATATGGATCTTCTCGATAAGATCAGCAGGTTTTTAAACCGGGCACTTGTCTGGATGGCCGGTGTGTTTTTAGTAGGAATGGTACTTCTTACCTGTTCCAATATATTTTTGAGGCTTGTATGGGCACCGGTCAGGGGTACCTTTGAACTCATGGGATTTTTCGGTGCCATTGTTGTTGCCTTCACCCTCGGTTACACACAGATTAAGAGAGGCCATGTTGCGGTAGATATATTAGTAACTCAATTCTCGAAAAAGACCCGGAGGATCCTGGATAGCATTAATTACTCCATCTGCATGATCTTCTTTACTGCTACGGCCTGGCAGATTGCAAGATGGGCCGCAACCCTTCGGCGAACAGGAGAAGTAACTGAAACCTTGAGGATCATCTTTTATCCTTTTACCTATGGGGTTGCTTTTGGTTGTATTGTTCTTGCCCTGGTCTTGCTGATTGACCTCTTAAAATTGTTCGTCGAGCAAAAAGGAGCCCGATAAATGAGCTCAGTACTCGTGGGAATAATTGGAATAGTTATTCTTCTTCTCATTTTGTTTTTTTTGGGAATGCCGGTTGGATTCGCCATGGCGGTGGTGGGTTTCTGCGGGTTTTGTTATATCGTATCCTTTAAGGCAGCCCTCAATATGGTAAGCGCTGACCTGTGGACTACATTCTCCAAATATGGTCTTACTGTAATACCCCTTTTCATCTTTATGGGTGAGATAGCATTCTATTCAGGGGTAAATGAAAGATTATATAATACTGCCTATAAATGGATGGGACATATCAGGGGAGGTATTGCGATGGCCACGGTTATGGCATGCGCCGGATTTGCCGCCATTTGTGGTTCCAATGCAGCAACCGCTGCCACCATGACCACGGTGGCTCTTCCCGAGATGAATAAGTATAAATACGAGCCGGTTTTAAGCACCGGTGCCATTGCCTGCGGATCTACACTCGGCGTCGTTATTCCTCCCAGCGTAGTTTTGATTGTTATCGGCCTTTACACCGGCCAGTCTATAGCCAGGCTTTTTTATGGTGGCGTTTCGGCAGGTATTATTCTGGCAGTACTCTTTATGATAACCATCTATCTCATGTGCCGGGTAAATGGTGACTGGGGCACTGTCGGGCCCAAAACAAGCCTTAGAGAAAAACTTGAATCTCTCCCGGGTACCTTTGAAATCTTAACCCTGTTTCTTCTGGTAATGTTAGGACTCTATTTTGGTTTTTTTACCCCCACGGAAGCGGGGGCGGCAGGTTCTTTTTTTGCGGTGGTGATCAGTCTTGTAGAACGGAGATTGAGCTGGAAAGGATTTGTCGTCTCAATCGCGGATACCTTAAGGATATCATGTATGGTTATTGTCATAGTTGCGGGTGCGGTTATTTTTGGCCGATTCCTCGCGGTGACCAGAATACCTTTTAACATTGCAAACTGGGTTGCCTCACTGCCAGTAGCTCCGGCGGTGATTATGACAATTATATTTATTATTTACATCATAGGCGGCGCCTTAATGGACGCCCTCGCTCTGCTTCTGATTACTATCCCGATCTTTTATCCGGTGGCCTTAAAGCTTGGTTATGACCCGATATGGTTCGGGGTAACTATAACGGTGGTAACAACCCTTGGCGCGGTAACGCCGCCTGTAGGGGCTACTACCTATGTAGTTGCGGGACTGGCTGAAAATGTGCCTCTGAGCAGTGTTTTTAGGGGAGTATTTTATTTTTTACCTGCTTACATCCTATGTATTATCGTTTTGATGGTTTTCCCAGGGATAATAACTTTCTTGCCAAATCTTATAAACTAAGGACCTGGATTTGTAAATAAAGTGAAACCCTTGGATTAGTGTCTTTATTCACGATAACTGCGTTTTTGCACAGATCCTGAGGTTGTGCATCGCAAATGAGCATGGAACATCGAACGCCCAACTTCGAATGTTGAATGATAAAAATGAAGTGCCCTGGTATCGGATCTATTTTTGTTATTAACTATCCCGAAGCGCACGAAGAACACAAAGAAACTTTTTCTTTATCTTCATGTCCTTTGTTATAAAAAAGCATCTTGTTCGGTTGCAGCTTTGCCGTTTTAGATAAAGGTTCCACTCTGGAGTCCTGTGTTATTGTTGAAATAGACGCGCATGACACAGTTTGTTCCCCCAATTGCAATTCTTCTGAAGGTAGTCGAAACTGCATCATCCATCTTCCATTTCTTGACATCTGGGAGGTCGGTTCTTATATTATTTTTAAAACCATTAAACCGGTTGGGGGATGATGCAGGATATAGAAGATATTATCATAGGAATATTTAAGGAAAGTTGTCATCTCAAAGAAATTTTTGTGAACGAGAATGTAGTCAGAATCGTTAAGATTGTTGAAGTTATAACAGAAGCTTTAAAAGGGGGGGGGAAGATACTGTTATTCGGTAATGGCGGAAGCGCGGCAGATGCTCAGCATCTGGCAGCGGAATTTGTAAACAGATTTATTATCGAAAGACCGCCCCTGCCTGCTATTGCCCTTAGTACTGACACTTCAGTCATAACGAGTATAGGTAACGACTATTCCTTCTCAGATATATTCGCAAAACAGATAAAAGCAATAGGAAAACCTGGAGATATAGCATGGGGAATAAGCACCAGCGGCTCATCGCCTAATGTGATAAAAGCTTTTAATGAGGCAAAGAAACTGGGAATGATAACCATTGCGTTAGCAGGAAAGGACGGAGGAAATGCAGAAGGAATCGTGGATTATCCCCTCGTTGTGTCATCAAACAGCGTTCCCCGCATTCAGGAAGTTCACATTACCATAGGGCATGTTATTTGTCAGATGGTGGACTATAAACTGTTTCAAAAACCCGAGGAATAGGAGTTGGGTTTCGAGTTTAAAGTTTTGCGGTTTTGCAGAGGTAGATTGGTATGGTGAAAAAACGGAGCAAGGGAAAAGATAAAAAAATTGAAGATATTCAGATGGAATCCAGCGAGGAGGCCAGTGTGCCGGACATCGAGACGGAACCCGCGGAGTCTAAAGAAAAGCTTATTGAGGAATTAGAAAAAACCAGAAAAGAAGCTGCCGAGAATTATGATAAATATTTGCGCGTAACGGCTGATCTTGAAAATTTCAAAAAGCGCGCCATAAAAGAACGCGCAGATGCCATCAATTATGGGAATGAAAGGTTAATTAAAGACATACTGCCGATTGTGGACAGTCTGGAAAGGGCATTAGATCATGCATACAATTCGGAAGATTTTGACGCATTTGTTGAAGGTCTGAAACTGATATATGACAAGATTCTTGTTTCCCTGAAAAAACATGGAGTTGAGAGAATAGATGCGGCAGGCAAGGATTTTGATCCCAATTTCCACGAAGCCATGTCGCAGGTAGAAACTGAAGAGTTCGAAGATAACAAAATTGTTGAAGAATTTGAAAAAGGTTACTTGTTAAACGGCCGGTTGTTAAGGCCCGTTAAGGTATCCATTTCGAAGAATATATCGAGAGAAAAACAGACATAAATAGTAGTATAGAGCTTAAGGAGGTTTAATCAAGATGGGTAAAATTATAGGAATTGATTTAGGAACGACAAATTCGTGTGTTGCCGTAATGGAAGGCGGTGATCCGGTCGTTATAACCAACCAGGAAGGAAGCAGAACCACACCATCGGTGGTTGCATTTTCTGAAAGTGGTGAAAGATTAGTTGGGCAGGTTGCCAAAAGACAGGCAGTTACAAACTCTGAAAACACCGTTTACGCCATAAAGCGGCTCATAGGAAGGAAATATTCTTCCGATGAAGTACAGCGCGACATCCCCATCAGTCCTTTCAAGATCACAGAAGCACCAAACGGTGATGCGCAGGTAAGTGTCAGGGGTAAAAATTACAGCCCACCGGAGATCTCATCAATGGTACTGGCAAAAATGAAGCAGACTGCCGAAGATTATCTCGGAGAGAAGGTAACGGACGCTGTAATTACGGTTCCCGCTTATTTCAATGATTCACAAAGGCAGGCAACCAAGGATGCAGGTAAGATTGCAGGACTGAACGTTTTGAGAATCATTAACGAACCGACAGCGGCATCACTCGCCTACGGTCTTGATAAGAAAAAAGATGAAAAGATCGCCGTATTTGATCTCGGCGGAGGAACCTTTGATATTTCTATCCTTGAACTGGGAGATGGTGTCTTCGAGGTTAAGTCCACTAATGGTGATACTCACCTCGGTGGAGAGGATTTTGATCAAAAATTAATCGACTACATAGCCGATGAATTCAAAAAGGATCAGGGGATCGATTTGAGAAGCGATAAGATGGCGCTTCAGAGGATTAAAGAAGCGGCAGAAAAGGCAAAAATGGAACTTTCCACTTCCATGGAAACCGATATCAACCTGCCCTTTGTTACGGCCGACGCTTCGGGACCCAAACACTTGAACATGAAACTTACCAGGGCTAAATTTGAGATGCTTGTCGAAGACCTTATAGACAAACTTGAACCTCCATGCAAAACAGCCATGAAAGATTCTGGTCTTACACTAAACGATATAAACGAGGTCATCCTCGTTGGCGGAATGACGCGTATGCCACGTGTGCAGGAAAAAGTGAAAGCGATTTTCGGGAAAGAACCCCACAAAGGAGTAAATCCGGACGAAGTGGTCGCTATCGGAGCAGCCATTCAGGCAGGTGTGTTAACGGGAGATGTGAAGGATGTTCTCCTTCTTGATGTGACCCCGCTCTCTTTAGGAATCGAAACACTGGGTGGCGTTATGACAAAACTTATTGAAAAAAACACCACCATTCCAACAAAAAAGAGTCAGATATTCTCCACGGCGGCAGATAATCAGCCTGCCGTGAGTATTCATGTGCTTCAGGGTGAACGTCCCATGGCGGGGGACAACAGGACATTAGGCAGATTTGAATTGACGGGTATTCCTCCCGCGCCTAGAGGTCTCCCTCAAATTGAGGTTACCTTCGATATCGATGCCAACGGTATTGTTCATGTTTCCGCCAAAGATCTTGGTACCGGCAAAGAACAGAGCATCAAAATTACTGCTTCAAGCGGGCTTTCTGAAGAAGAAATAGAAAAACTTGTCAAGGAAGCGGAGGCTCACTCAGAAGATGACAAAAAGAAAAAGGATTTAATTGAAGCGAGAAATCAGGCCGATGCACTTGCCTACAGCGTTGAGAAGAATATGAAAGAAATGGGCGACAAGATAGACGCCGGCGATAAGTCAAAAATAGAAGAAGCCATGTCCAGGCTTAAAAAGGCGATGGAGGGAGACGACGTGAGTGCCATTAATTCCGCTCAGGAAGAATTAACCCAGGCATCGCATAAACTTGCCGAAGCCATGTATGCCAAAGCGTCTGCGCAACAAGGGGAAGCTGGAACAAATGCCGGCGCTTCTGCAGGCGGGGAAGCGCAGCCCGGTGGAGCAACCAAAAATGATGATGACGTGGTAGATGCTGATTTTGAAGAAATGAAATAAATATTCAACGATTAGGGGACTACCCGGGAATAATTTCGTAGCGAGGGCTTCGTAAGAACTTTACAATCAAAAGACTAACAAATGCCCGGAAATTATACATATTGATTTCCGGGCATTTTTATGCCAGTTTAATAGATAATGACATGAGGTACCCGTTCACAGGTTCATGGTTCAGCGTTAAGGACAAAGGCATCATTAAAGACCTGAAGTCCTCGTCAAAAATGCTCATTTTCGCAAATAATTGCCGACTTGGCTCCGGATTTTGTTTCAGGCCTGACGAAGCTGACACTTTTCTCGTAAATACGCATCCCAAATGCAGTCCGGGGGCAAGAATGGAACCTTGAACCCGTGAACGGTTACGATATGAGTACGGTACAAAAAAATAAGGATACGATCTTATGATCAGCGGATTGCGGAAAATTTTGGGCATTTATAGTTTAACCCTGGCATTACTGATTACCGGGTGTGCCGGCATACCGCTGTTTGTAAAAGAAAAACCATTCGTCAGCCCTGATGAAATTCCAAAGGGAATCCAACCGCTATACAGCAGGGCCGAGAGGGCTTTTCAAAAAAAACAGATGGACGAGGCCCTCGATCTTTATGGTCAAATAATTAAGCAGGCTCCTGTGGGAGCAGTGGCAATATTCTCACATGTAAGGAGAGGCGATATATTCGTGTTCAAAGGTGATTACAGCAAAGCCGTCCAGGAATTGGATAATATTCCAAAAAGATTTGATGGTGATCCTCTGTACGATGAAGCTCAATATTACCTTGCAGTTTCCTATTCCAAATTAGGGAAATACGATCTTTCAGAAAAAATTGGAGAAAAACTGTTATCGGAGAAATTAACATCCCAACGCGAGGCTGAGATACAATCAATCATAGGAGACGGTCTTCTGGTAAAAGATAATGCCTTCGGCGCCCTGTTGAGATATATGAAGGCGCTGAAAAAGAAACCGGACAAGGTGCTTGCGGGGTACTTAAAAACTAAAGTTGAAGACATTATCGGCACGCTTTTATCTATCGAACAGCTTGAAACATTAAGTCATAAATATAGATTCGGTTATCCTTCGGGATATATACTTTATGCCCTTGCAAAAGCCTACTACGAAACGAATGATATAACAAAGTCAAAAGAGGCCCTGAAAAAATTCCTCAGACGCCATGAAGACAACCCTTATTTTAATGAAGGTATGGAGCTTGATCAACGGTTTACTGAAATGGAAGCGGCAGATCGATATGCTGTCGGGTGCATACTTCCCCTAACCGGAAGATTTGCCAGTTATGGAAACATGGCATTGGATGCCATTATTTTAGCCAGCGGTGTGTTTGATTCTGAAGAAGGTAATCCCATAAAACTGATTATTGAAGATTCGGGAAGCGATCCTGATACCGCCCGGGCAGCCGTCGATAAATTAGTGACCGAAAACAAAGTCATAGGAATTATCGGACCCATGGGGAGCTCTACCGCATTTGAGGCGGCAAAAATAGCGCAGAAATCAGGTGTTCCTATTCTTACCCTTACCCAGAAAGACGGGATAGCGGAAATCGGTAACTATGTTTTTCGAGATTTTCTTACCGCAGCCATGCAGATAAAAACACTAGTCAAATATTCCGTTCAGAATCTCGGAATGAAAAGCTTTGCCATTCTATATCCGGAAGATAATTATGGTATTGAAATGATGAATCTTTTCTGGAGCGAGGTGCTACATTATGGTGGGCAGATACGGGGAGTGGAATCTTATAACAATAAGAAAACCGATTTTGGAAAAGAAATCAAATCGTTAACAGGTCTCAATTTTCAGGAGAAGAAAACAGAAGGAAATGAAGCAAAACCCGTTATTGACTTTGACGCACTTTTCATACCCGATTCCCCTGCAAGAGTGTCTATGATCGCGCCGCAACTGGCCTTTTATGACGTAACGGGCATTCAACTACTTGGGACAAATGCATGGAATTCACCAAAGCTTTTTAAAATGGATAGTGAATACATTGAGGGGGCCATCTTTGTTGACGGTTTTTTTCAGAATAGCTATTATCCCGCTGTTCGAGATTTCGTTGATAGTTTTTATGTCGCCTATGGCAGAGAGCCGACTGATATGGATGCGCTGGTGTATGATGCCGCAAGCATAGTGGTCAGTATCCTGCGAGGTAATGATATCGAGACAAGGGATGACCTCAGAGACAAAATGTTACAACTTAAAGACTACGCTGGAATAACTGGAAAAACCTCTTTTCTGGAAAGTGGAGACGTCCGGAAGTTTTTATATGTTCTCATGGTGAGGGATAATGAGATTATCCAGATCAATTGATGACTCTGTTGATTTAAGGTTTTTTCGCCCAATTTCTGCGTTATGCTCAAAAGATAATCCTCGGAATATCAACTATATGCCTGCGGTCTTCGGCGAGCCTTCGGTGCGAGCTCAGTCGAACGCTCAGTCGAGCCGTCGAACCATTCACGGTTAAAAGAGTTTCAATAAATGAGGGGAGGGGAGGTTTTACCCCCCGACAGGGGCGACTAAAGTCACCCCTGTCCGTGTTTATTGAGATATTACCCGTTTCTCTTCATCCAACTGTTGAACCTTGAACCCCTGAACTGTGAACCTGAGTAGTCACCTTTTTTATTAATCGGTTGTTCCTATGAAATTTCTTCTTACGAACGACGATGGGATATATGCCAGCGGGTTGAATGCCTCAACCAGCTCCAGGGCGGAAAGTCAAAAAACAGAAACTAATCACAAGAGTCCGAAATTACGAAAACACGAAAAGACTAAAGCATCCGGACAGGGATAATCCCCTAATCCTGTAATCTCTCTAATCCGGAAATTTGAGCTATGACCTCTTGAGATTTTGGTTTTTTTAGCGTTTTTATGCTCAACAACTGTGTTTTTTGCGCAGATATTGGTATCAACAGTGAAAAGGTACAAGATACAAGGATCAAGGACCAAGAAAAGACCTTGAACCTTTTACCCTTACGGTTTTGCCGCTTAGACATTTTGTGCCTTGTTTTCATCTACCCCCGTGGGAATAAGGCACATAAAGCGGAATATACCTTCTCCTTTATTAATCAAAGAGTGTTTTTCACCGGGGGGAATAAAAATCGTATCTCCCTCTCTGACCATTTTATCACCCATATTACCTTTAACTGCAGCTACTCCCTTTAAGATAAAAACTTCGTGTTCCCATGGATGGATATGAAATGGGCTGGAAGCTCCAGGTTCGAGTTCGAATATTCTCATAATGAAGTTCGGTGCGCCTTCTTTATCACCTATAACCACTCTCTTTTTCACACCTTCCATTAAATCAACTGCTTCTACATCTTCATAATTACGTATGATCATCGCAATACTCCTTATGACTCCTTATAAATGTTGAATTTGTTGTTTTCTGCTTATCTTGCAACCAATCCCCTTCAGATTGGGTGTGGCAAACTCTTTGCCGATTTTTTCCACAGAGGTAAGCATATTAAGGTTCGATTTTTCCCATCCATACTGAGATTCCGGCGATTCCTCAGGAAACCACCACCCATGAGATGCATTGATAATCCCGGGATGAACAGTATCGGTCAGGTTGGCAATTTGTGTTATCTTGCCATTCCTGGTTTCAATAATAACCTCATCGCCTTCATTAATACCATACTTTCCGGCCGTTTCAGGATGAATTTCAACTTTCGGGTGCGGTCTCATTTTTCTCAACTTTTTGACCCATCTGTAGGATGAATGGAGATAATAACGGCTCTTCGAACTGCTTAGTATGAGTGGATATTCCTGATCATCATCTTCAGGGAAACCGCTGAATTCAGGTAGAGGCTTTAATCTGAATTTTTCAGCCGTACTCAACTTTAATTCTACCTTGCCTGTAGGAGTTCTAAAGCCCTTTTCTTCATAAAGCTTGAATCTGTCATGACCTTTCAGATAACCTTTTTCAACGAACTGCTGGTATGTAAGGCCGGCAGGTTTGACAACATCTTCCAGAAATTCTTCATAATTATCCTTCCAGAGCTCCGGAGGACTGACAAGCTTGCCCAGTTCATTCATGATTTTTATGTCGGGCCAGCATTCCCCAGGAGGATCAACTACTTTAGGCCGGGCCAAAATGATACCGTGTCCAAGGCCATAGTGGCCGATATCGTTAATTTCAAACTGGGATGCAACGGGAAGGACAATATCCGCCATGGCTGCCGTGGGTGTCATGAATAAATCGGCGACTGCCATGAAATCAAGATTCATGAAAGCTTCGTATGTCTGTCGGCTGTCGGCATAAGACAACATAGGATTTGCACACATGGCATAGAATCCTTTCACCGGATAAGGGGCACCTTTAAGGACAGCTTTTTTAAAAAATGTCGGCGCGATAGTCATCAGTCTGGGAATAACACGATAATATGTGCTGATCATTTCCTTTCTTTTGTCAGGAATAAGATCAGCCCGGACAAATGCTCCCAATCCCATGATCTCCGGGTCACGGGCCGCAACATTGCCTCCTGCAATATCAAGATTACCCGTTATTGCCATTAAACAAATAAGCGCTCTGACCGTGTCGAATGTATGGATGTTATGTTCAATGGGATTCCCCCACTGTATGACAGCCGGTTTTGATGTTGCATAAAGTCTTGCTGTCTCCCTGATTAGATCGGCAGGTACCCATGTTATTTCGGAGACTTTTTCAGGAGTGTATTGTTTGACATGCTCTGCAAGATCCTCAAAACCATAAGTCCACTTTTCGACAAAATCTTTATCATACAATGATTCTCCGATAATAACGTTCAAGAATCCCAGGGCAAGGGCATTATCCGTTCCCGGTCTTATCTGAAGCCACTTCCTTGACTTATTGACCATGTCGATTTTTCTCGGATCGATAACAATTAGCTCCGTTCCCTTTTTCAACTGTTCCAGGAGCAGGCTGCATATTTCCCCCTCCTCATTTGTGGAAGTTATATTGCTTGCCCACAGGATGACCAGCTTGCTCTGGTGATGAAGGTCCGCCACAGGATAAAAACCGCATGTATGAACACCTGTTATCTCACGAGGGGCATGGCATACGTCCTGTGATGCGATAACATTAGGGGAGCCGAAGAGATTGGCAAGACGGATCAGGACAAAGTGTTCCAACCCTTTGGGCATACCGGCACCAAAGGCAACTCCCTTTGCGCCGTATTCTTCTTTTATATTATTCAGGTTTTCAGCCGTGTATTGAAGAGCCTCTCCCCAAGAAATCCTTTCCCATTTTCCCTCGCCCCGTTTCCCCACTCTTTTGAGAGGATGTTTGAGACGATCGGGATGGGTGAGACGATCAGGTGATGCCACTCCCTTGGGACATATGTACCCCTTGTTTAAAAATCCGTCCGGATCTCCTTTGACTTCTACAATTTTGTTATCCTTCACACCAGCCAATAAACCACATCCACCATGATCCATTCGCGCGCAGTGTGTTCTCACCCAACGAATATCTTCATCCATTTAACAAAACCTCCGACTTTGAAGATGCACGGCAAAAAAATTCCCTTCTCGCTAAAGCGCAACTATAAGAAACTTAGTCCCTTAATTGTAAAGTTCGTGCCTGCCTGTGCCGCCTGCACGGCAGACAGGCAAAAATGACTTCGGCGTGAGCTCAGACTTCGGCGAGCTCAGTCGAACCGTCGAACGGCAAAAGAATTTAGTAAGTGTCCACTGAACGTCGAAATTAGAAAATAGAAATTGGAAATTTGGCCTCATGCTTTCAAGCCGTGAACGGCTGCAGGCTTTCAGCTTCGAGCTTTTCCGGCTTGTCTGGGTTTAGGAATCAAGAATAAATAAGTTATACGGATTGCGCCGCAATTTTGTTTGTTTTCGAGGCGTGTTGAGGCGCGCATAACTAGTATGTAAGCTTTGGCACAACACAGAAAACAAGCAAAAGGACAAGCAGGGTGTATGAGTTATTTATTCTTCCTGACTTAATAAGTTCCGATAAAAATCTTACCGTTGCTATCCCGATTCTTCGAAATTTCGCATCAGGTCCCCTTTTTGATCAGGTTCCTGTCAAGAGGCGCGCCTTCCCAAGCAGCTTCCATAACCATCAGCATATCATCATAATCCAGCTCTTCGGGATTGTAGAATATAGAACCGTCACCCAGTGCTGCCCTGGCGATGTCAGGAAGCTTTTCTTTTGGAACCATCTGTTTTTCGTTTCCACCGCTTACCTCTTTAAAAAAGCGGGCATGTTCGCCATCGGTAGCCTCATGTAAATCCTGATTCATCCGGCGAATATGATCAATGACCTTTTCCGCTCTTAAATGGTTTGGAGTTCCGGCATATATCTCTGCACCGGCCAGAGGTAAAAGCAGCTCGGCTGTGAGGTGTCCGTTTTTATGCAGATTATACTCCAGGCCATAGGGAAGCAAAATAGACATGCAAACACCATGAGGAGCGCCGCACACGGAACCGACCGAATGCCCCAGGGTATGAACCATGCCTACCATGGAGTTGGAAAAGGCCATGCCGGCCAATGTAGCAGCATTGGCCAGAGCCAGACGGCCGTTTTTATCGGAAGGATTTTTCACTACTTTTAACAGGTTTTCGCTGATCAGATTGATTGCCGCCATAGCGCTTGTGTCACTCAGGGGATTTTTGGCCAGGCATGTATAGGCTTCGACAGCGTGGGACATAGCATCCATGGCGGTTGATGCCGTGATAGAAAGGGGCAGAGTTAAGGTCATGCGCGAATCCAGAATAGCGATATCAGGCAAAAGAAAATAACTCACAAAGGCCATCTTAAGATGTTTTTCATGATCTTTAATAACTGCGACCAATGTTACCTCAGAACCGGTACCAGATGTAGTAGGGATTGCGAGAAGCGGTTTTAATGGTTTCTTGAGAGCGCCAGCGCCACTGAGCAACATGAGATCATTAACATTTTCTGAAACGACAATATTTATTCCCTTGGCCGTATCCATGACGGACCCGCCGCCAACGGCAATAAGAGAATCACAGCCGCTTTCCCGGTATACCTCTGCCAAATGGTTTACAACTCGTAAATCTGAATCCTGCGGGACGTCATCGGCAATGGCCCCGACGGTAATATTGTCTTTGATGGAGCCTGTAACAATGTCGATCAATCCGGCACCGGATACTCCTTTGTCCGTAACAATCATAGGTCTTTTCGCATGCAAATTGGCCAATGCGCCTGGAATTTTCTCAAGGGCATCATAACCGGCAATTATCTTAACTCTTGAGCAAAACTCATAATATTCAGGTAAATGCATGTGTTTGCTCCGTTTAACAATTATTAGTGCAGTTTCACGCTGGAATAAGGATTACAAGGTTATGCGCTTAATTGTAAAGTTCTTGCAAAAACGGCAAAAGAATTTCATTATGGCTGATAAGTCCTTGCAAAACTTAAATCCGAATATCGAATTTCGAAACTCGAAACAATATCGAATGACAAAAATACAAATATCTAAACGGGAAAGAGTTAAACTTTTTACAATAAAGTTAATGCCACTTCTGTGGCGTTGATGTTTTGAACATTTGAATATTAGAAATTCGGATTTGTTTCGCATTTAGTGCTTCGTATTTCGAATTTCCAGTTTATCTGGGTTAGGGATTAATTCTCTAATCCCTCTAACCCGAAAATGGGTTTGCCCTCCCAGGCATGTTCTAAAACAGTTAGATAACCCTCAAAATCAAATTCAGCTGAGCCAAGGGAAACAGCTTTTTCGGCAATATCCTGCAGCATATATCGGGGTACTTCCGCCTCTTCCAGTGTACGGGGGATTTTACCTTTAGTGACATCATATAAGTCATGCTGCATTTGAATAATCATATTTATTGCCACACGAGCCCTTAACTTTTCTGAAGTCCTTGCATACTCGTCAAATCCTGCCAGTGGTAACAGCAGATCTGGTGTATGAAAATCGTTTTTTATCGTATTGTATTCCAACCCATAGGGTAGAAGAACATCCATGCATATACCGTGAGGAATGTCAAACATGTTACTCACAACCTCTCCGAGAGTATGAACTATACCCAGAGTTGTCCTGGAAAGCACACAGCCAGCCATTGCAGTGGCGTTGGCAAGGGCCATACGCCCCTTCCTGCTCCTGGATTTTTTAACAACATTAACCAGATTTTCAACAATGTACTGTATTGCTGCATACGCATACATGTCGGTTAATGGATTTTTTGCTTGGCAGGTATAAGCCTCGACTGCGTGAGTAAGGGCGGACATAACTGTTGCCACCACTATTTGCGAATCTTTAGCTTTGATAATACGGGGATCAATTACGACAATATCCGGCATCAGGAAATGGGAAGAAAAAGTCAAATCTTCAATTTTTGCAAATCGGGATGTTTCATAACCCGTCCCCGACAAGGTCGGCACTAGAACGAATGGACCTAATGGATCAGTGATCAAATCATCTCCGGCCAAATTCTTGAGACTATGGATATTGCATGAAACAGCAATATTCACTGCTTTTGCAACATTTACGACGGAACCACTGCCCAGAGCAACGATCGAATCATGTTCTTTGTTTCGATAAATATTTGAGATTTCTTCTATACATTTCATATCGGGAACATCTGGAACAGCGTCATAGATTCCAATGGTAATGCCTGAATTTTTAAAGGCGTTAATAATTTTTTGAACTGCTCCTTTACCTCCAATATCTTTACTGGCAATAATAAAAGGATTTCTGGAATTTAAGGCATTCAGTTCAATCGGGAGATGCTCCAGAGCTTTGTTGCCTGAGTTGGTCTTAACGGGACAATAAAATTCGTAATTATCCAGTAAAAACATAAATCTCTCCTTTTACATTGAGGTTTCCCTCCCCCTGACCCCCTCCCACAGCGGAGAGGGAACTTGAGTGCAACGATGTGCATCAAAGAAGAAGGAGTTGACGGAGATTGCTAAAAATATACAGAATATCCAATAGTGCCGAAGTGGGTATTAATGCCTCCATTCGGTTTTTTGATGCCGGCATTGGACATATGTCGGAACCTGTATCCCAGATTGAGCGATGATTTTTCTGTCAGAAAGAACGAGAAACCGGCGCCGATAGTATCGGAAAATATAAAGCCGTTAGCCTGATCTGTTGTTTGAACGGTGATATAATGAGGTCCGACAGAACCGAATATATAAGCAGAAATTTCTTCTGTAACGGGATGCAGATATTTAAGCCCGACGCCAACACCGAATTCAAGGTCTGTTTCTCTCTCAAAGACCGGATTGATCTGAGGTTCGAGATATACCGAAAATGTCCCGCTATAATTTTTAAGCTCCGGGATAAATCTTTTTAAATCGCACCCCAGATGCCAGATCAGCAATATAGGTTCATAGTTTCCTTCTTTTACATCTCCTGTTCCATAGCCTGTTATAATTCCCGATTCCGTCAACAAACGATTGTTTATATCGTTTGTGCCCGCGGCAGAATATGCAGGGAAGAAGAGGAGAATCATGATTGCCAGTTCCGCTAACACAACCTTGCATCGTATATAATTCACAAAAATCATATTCACCTCCGTTCTTTTTCAGAATTCACGACTTGCATCGCCGCTTCAAATACTTCCTCTACGGTAATTTCTTTCATGCATCTTTTCGTATCACACTGCTTCAAAAAGCATGGGCTGCAGGACATTTTCTTTCGCACAACTATGTGGCCTTTTCCGTAGGGGCCCGTACGGGATGGATCTGTGGGACCAAATAAAGCCACTGTCGGGGCATTCATCGCCGCCGCTATATGCATGGGACCCGAATCTGTTGTAACCAGAAGCACGGATAACTTGTATAAGTATGCCAGATCTTTGAGAGTTGTTTGCCCCTCCAGATTTACGGAGGGAAAATTCATCATGGATTGAATGTGTTTGATTCTCCCGTCACCACTGTTCCCTGTAAAAACAACCTTTTGCTTTAAATCTTCTGCAATTCTGTCGCACAGCCGGGCAAACTTGACATCTTCCCAGAGCTTCGTATCCCAGAATGCCACAGGATTTACTGTCACAAAAGGCTCATTAATGTCAATACCGTTTGCCTTCAAAAGTGTTTCAACCCTTGTCCTGTTTTCTTCTTCTATGGGAATGTAAAATTCGGGGTTATCGATATCGGTTCCCAGATAGCGAATGAAATCAAGGTAACGGTCAACGGCATGTTTTTCCATATCCTCGGGAATTTTTTCGTTAAGAAAAAGACCGCTTAACTCCTGCATGCTGTCGTAACCTAATTTTCTTTTGCCGCCGCCGAGAATAACAATCATGGAACTCTTGGACAGCCCGTGAAAATCTATTACAAGATCGTACTTCCGATCCCTCAGGGTCTTGATGAATAATCGGATCTCAGAAATTGTTATTTTTATATCGTGAAATTTCTTTAGATTTTCTATCCAGCGCTTCCGCCTGGAGATAATCACCCTGTCCAAGTAAGGATGGCCTCTGATGATGTCCGATGAGGCCTCCTCCACTACCCAGGTAATATGAGATTTCGGATATAGTTTTCTGAGAGCCGCGAGGGATGGCAGTGTATGGACGACATCGCCGATGGCGCTCAGTTTTACGATCAGGATATTCACTTGTTACGGTCCTTCATAATCCATTTTACAGCATCAAGTATATCCTGAGCAATATAAACCGTTTTGCCCGTTTCAATAATACTCTTCCCATATCCTGTTTTAACAAGAATACCCTTGACGCCGGCCCTCCTTGCCGCCTGTATATCCTTGAGCATGTCTCCAATCATGTAAGACCGGGAGAGATCGATATCTATCTCTTCAGCGGCTTTTAAAAACATGCCTGGTTCCGGTTTTCTGCAGTCACAATCTGTTTTGTACGCACCGTCGCCTTCCGTTGGATGATGGGGGCAATAATAAAACTGATCAATGAAGGCACCTTTTTCCCTGAGCATCTCATTGATCAGATTGTGGACAGTATCAATGAAGTCTTCATTGAAGAACCCCCTTGCCACGCCGGACTGATTCGTAACCACAACCGCCTTCATTCCACTTTCGTTAATTATTCGTATTGCCTCAAAAGTGGCGGGGAAGAGTTTAAGTTGCTCGAGATTGCTTAAATACCCCACCTCTTCATTAATCGTTCCGTCTCTGTCTAAGAATACAGCAGCGTTTTTTTTCATCACGTTCCGCCTGAGACATCCCTTGCCGCTTCATAAACGTCATCCACGCTTATCAGATCCATGCATCTGAAATCGGCAGGACATATTTTTTTCAGACAGGGGCTGCATGAAACATTTTTGTAAATAATAATATTTTTCCCACCCACAGGAGAAGTCGTAACCGGATTTGTCGAACCGAATATGGCTACCAGTGGAATACCCAGGGCTCCTGCAAGGTGCATCAACCCGGAATCGTTGGAAATAAAGAGATTGCACCTGGCGATTAATGCGATTACCTCTCTAAGAGATGTTTTGCCTGCTATATTTATCAGGTTATTTTTTGAATGTTTCTGAACCAGATCTGCCCTTTTGCTGTCTCCGCCACTTCCGAAGAGCACAACCCGGGCGGAAAAGTTATCTGCGAGTTTATCCGCAACAGCGGCAAATCTTTCCGGAAACCACATCTTGGCCGGACCATACGCAGCCCCCGGCGCCACGCCGACCAAAAAGTCATTTTTTTTGACGTAATATTGCCCCAGAATATCGTCTGCGATTTTCAGGCAATCATTGTTGAGCTTTAATCTAATATCACTTTCTGTAGATTGGAATCCGAGTGACTTCAACATTTCCAGATAGTAATAAACCTGGTGAACTTTCCGGATTTGCTTTGTCCTCTTGACCGAATGTGTCAAAAGTAAACCCCTTCCGTCAGAGTTGTACCCTGCCCTTATGGGTATTCCTGCAAGCCGGGCGATTATAGCAGCCTCTATGGCGTTTTGAAAAAGAATGGCCATATCAAAGCCTTTACTTTTCAGTTCCCTGGCGAGTTTGTATATCCCTGTGATTCCACTGTGCACGCCAGGCCTGTTATAGACAATAACTTCGTCAACTTCGGGACAGATTCTGTAAATTTCGGCTACCCAGGGTTTTGCAAGCACGCTTATCTTTGCATGGGGAAAGGTCTTCCCGACTGATCTGATGGCAGGAAGTGTCATGATAACATCGCCTATCCAGTTGGTTCCCCTGACCAGTATATTTTCAACCCTTTCAGGAACGAGTTTTTTCGATTCTCTTACCTTCAGCATATTGAGTTTCAAGTTTCAAATCTTAAGTTTCAAGTTTCGGGTTAACTACTCCTTATCGCTTGTTGACCGGTACCTGAGATTTCTTTGTTTTCCACCGCTGGTGAAGCCAGAAATATTGATCAGGGTATTTCCTCACAACATCTTCAATAATATCGGTGAATCTTTGCGTGTTTTCGAACAGGTCTGCTTCATAATCATCCGTTTTCGTGACCTGAATTTCTTCATATATGATGATTTTGTACGTTCCATCTTCAAGTCTGATAATAAAGGCCGGTACAACAGGTGCTCCCGTCAGGAGGGCAAGGGCTGCCAGTCCGGTGGTTGTTGAAGCGGGCCTGCCGAAGAAATCAACGAAAACCCCTTCCTGCCAGGAGACATTCTGATCAATTAATATTCCTATCATTTCGTTCTGTTTCAAGAGCTTGACAATCTTTCTGGCAGCCCCTCCTTTCGGAATTACTTTATGTCCAGTATGGGTCCTGAACCATGCAACAAAATCTTCAAGGATCGGGTTGTCCAATGCACGATAAATGATATTTACAATCATACCCTGCAACCCAAAACATGCCGCCAAAAGTTCCCAGTTTCCAAAATGTCCCGTATAAAAAAGTATCCCTTTTTTCTTTGAAATGGCCCTGGTATAATTTTCAAGACCTTCAAATTTTACCCACTCCAACATATTTTCCTCTGTCAAATAAGGAATCTCAAAGAATTCCGCAACCACAGTTCCCATGTTCAAATAAACATTTTTGGCGATTCTGATGATTTCCGGCAAACTCTTTTCGGGAAATGAACGAATAAGATTATGAAGTGTGATTAGTCTGTTTTTCTCACCAAAATGATAAGCAAGAATAAATATAGCCCTGAAGGAAGCCTTTCTTAATCTTAAGGGGATAGATCCGAATAAGAGAAGCATTGTTCTTGTTAGTAACGTTTTTTTCATGCTGTTAATTTCTCAAGTATAATACTCTCAAATTCTTTCTGAGAAGGTAAAATCTCCATCTCTATTCTCAGCAGGTAAATATCACGGAGGAAATCGGGAAAGTCAATCAAATTTATCCCATCCTTTTCCGTCGTGAGGATGATCTGTGATGAGGATTTCGAGACTACTGTCCGAATTCTGTCAATGTCCCCCTCAGTATAAACATGATGATCGGGAAAAGATAAGAATGCTTCCATCTCGCCGCCAACAGATGCTATCGTTTTCTTGAAAGAATCAGGCCTGGCTATACCTGCAAAAGCACAAACTTTTTTTCCATGTAAATAATCGAGCGGGAAAACATCTCCCGCTCTTCCCCTTAGAAGAGTCACAGGCTTCCGATATCCCTCAAATATATGAGTGCCTGACCCCTGATCCCTGACCCCTGACCCCTGATCCCTGACCCCCGTTTTCACTATTATATCGGCCCTTCCCAATGCATTCCCGGGCTCACGAAGTTCTCCCCTCGGTATTACGAATCCGTTTCCGAAGGGTCTTGTTTTATCGAGGAGAACTATATCAATATCTCGAAAGATAGAACGGTGCTGGAATGCGTCATCGAGGATTAGTATGTCTGCACCGAAATGCTCGATGGCAAATGTCCCTGTCCGGCATCTGTTTTTACCGGTAATTACGGGGACATCGCTTGCAGATTTTGCAATTAAGACAGGTTCGTCTCCTGCTTCCGCAGACGTCATTAAAACTTTTTCACCGTTTGATACGATATTAACCGGGGTTTTTTTCTTCCCCCTGTAACCTCTGCTCAGAACAGCGGGCTTATAACCTTTTTCCTTAAGCAGATTTGCCAGCATGATCACCATGGGGGTTTTCCCTGTGCCGCCGACTGTTATATTCCCCACACTGATAACTTTGCACCCGAGTTTCCGTACCTCGAACAAACCGGTTTGATAAAAAAGGTTTCTCAAGCGGATAATGCCACTGTAAGGAATGGAAATCAGAAAGAAGGGAAATAACCACCAGGAATTTCTGTCGTTACGCAGTATCTGGGAAACTATGTTCTTTAAGTTTAACATGGCTTATTTAGGCTAAGGGCTAAGAGCTAAAGGCTAAGGGATTAAAAGGCAAAACCAATTAATCCTTATTTTTTAGCTCTCATCGTTCAGCCCTTGCGGCTCAGCCGCATTATTGTTGTCATTAAACTGCATATTATATAATCTGAAATATTCCCCTTTCTTTGCAAGAAGAAAATCATGAGTTCCTTCTTCGATAATTTCCCCATTAACTATTACGATGATACGATTTGCGCGACTTATCGTTGAAAGTCGATGAGCGATGACAAGAGTCGTTCTTCCCTTCATAAGATTCTCAAGGGCTTCCTGAACTTCCAGTTCCGCTTCCGTATCAAGAGAAGAGGTAGCCTCATCAAGAATAAGTATGGGAGCATCTTTGAGAAGCGCCCGTGCTATGGAAATCCGTTGCCTTTCCCCTCCCGAGAGTCTCGCTCCCTGTTCCCCAATTACCGTGTCGAACCCTTCCGGCAGGTTTTTAATGAACGGGTATGCATTGGCCGCCTTTGCCGCATTTATTATATCCTGATCACTCCTTTTAATGTCCCCGTAAGCGATGTTGTTTCTCACAGTATCATTGAACAATATCGTTTGCTGTGTAACGATCCCTGTCTGCTTCCGGAGTGATTCTATGGTAACGTTCCGGATATCATGACCGTCAATCAGGATTTCTCCTTCCGTCACGTCATAAAATCTCGGTATCAGGTTAACAAGTGTAGTCTTTCCTCCTCCGCTCATTCCGGCAAAGGCCACCACTTCACCGGATTTTATGTTGAGGTTGATATTTTTTAAAACCGGTTCATCATCATATCTGAAGGTAACATTTCTGATTTCAATCTTATCTGAAATCCGCGGCAGTGCTGTTGCATTTTCCCTGTTTTTTATTTCCGGTGTCATGTCCATAACGCCAAAGACCCGAATGGCCGCAGCTATCCCCTGCTGGATGGTATTGTTAACGTTCGTAAGTCTTTTTACCGGCTCGTAGAGCATAATAAGAGCGGTAAGAAAAGAAAAGAAGGTGCCGGGCGTTGAAACGCCTTTTATTACCTGATATCCTCCGTAGAATACAATTGCCGCAATTCCCAACCCGCCAAGAAATTCCATAAAAGGGCTGGATAAGGCTCTTATTGACACGGCCTTCATAAACAGTTTGAAGAGATCTTCATTCTCTTTCGCAAATCTTTTGCATTCATAATCTTCCATCCCGAATGCCTTTACTATCCTGGCGCCCGATATGGTTTCCTGAAGAAGACTGGTAAGGCTTCCCATTGTAACCTGGGTGCCTGTGGCCACCTTTCTCATCTTCTTACCGAATTTTGCTATGGGGTAAATCGTCAGGGGAAAGACAACTGCGGCTATCATTGCCAGCTTCCAGTCGCGGTAGAAGATCACAAATATAAGACCGATCAGTGTGAACGAGTCTTTGAAGATGCTTGTTACGGCTTCTGAAACCGCCCCCTGGATAAGATTCACATCGTTTGTAATGCGTGACATGAGTATCCCTGTCGGATTTTTTGTAAAAAAAGAAAGGGATTGCCTTTGAATATGGTTATAGAGGTCGTTTCTCAGATCAGTCACCACCCGCTGGCCGATAAAGTTCATCAGGACAGTCTGCCCATAGCTGCAAGCTCCTTTTATAAGATATATTATGACAATTGCTATGGGTATGTATTTCAACATGTCAGCATTTTTATTTAAAAATATTTCATCCAGAGCGGGTTTAACAAGGAAGGCAAGGGCAGAGGTCGTAGCACCCACGGCAAGCATGCACAGCATTGCAAGAATGAACTTTGGAATATGAGCTCTTGAAAGCTTTAAAAGTCGTTTGAATACGTTCATACTATCTCTGATCTTTGGTGTTAGTACTTTAATTGTAAAGTGCTTGCGCGAATGGCAAAAGAATTAAAAACGATCACGAAACCACGAAGAAAAAAAGAAAGCACGAAAGATTTTTGCATTAAACATGGCTTCAAAAAGTGTGCAGTATTCCCGCTTTTCCTGACAGTCTTCAGTCTATCCACCTGAGTAGTTACCAGTTCACCTGCATATACCCCTTTTCGCATTTTTTATAAACTCAACAAAATGCCTTACCTCGGGTAGATCATCAACTTCTTCTTTTACTCGTTCCAAGGCTGCCGAAAGTAAAAGAGAGGATCTATAAATAATTTTATATGCCTTCTTTAAAGCCTTTATAGATTCTTCCTGGAAGCCTCTCCGCTTCAATCCGATCAGATTGAGACCATAGGGCTTTGCTCTGTTACCGGATACCGTTACATAAGGAGGGATATCCTGTGTGACAGCGGATGCGCCTCCAATGATTGAATGGCAACCGATACGTGTGAATTGATGGATGCCCGTTAAACCGCCTATGATGGCGTAGTCTTCGACATGAATATGGCCGGCCAGATTGGCGGCATTTGCCATTACGATATTATTCCCCAGTTTGCAGTTGTGTGCAACATGGCAGTATGCCATCAAGAGATTATTGTCTCCAATATATGTCATTCCTATATCGGCGGAAGTGGAACTATGTATCGTGACAAATTCCCTTATAGTATTGTTCTTTCCGATAATTACCTTGCATTTTTCACCCCTGAATTTTAGGTCCTGGGGGACAGCCCCGATAGAAGCAAACTGAAATATATGGCAATTGTCGCCTATTTCTGTTTGACCTTCTATGACAACATGAGGCCCTATAGACGTGTCTTTCCCGATTCGCACATCTGAACCAACTATACTGTAGGGACCTATTTCAACACTTTCTTCGATGATTGCCCCGGGCGATATAATAGCTGTAGGGTGAATGCTCATAATTCTCCTTGTTCCTTGCTTGTTGTTTCCTGTTCCAGTGCATCAATTCTTTTCAAAAGCGATTTTACAGTCTTCCACATTTCGGGCAGTCTGGGTATGCATGCCTGGGCTCTTAACCATTTTTTGTGAGACATATGAGGGGTACCCGATATAATCTGGTTTGGCGCCACATCTTCGTGAACACCTGACTGAGCAGCGACCATGACATTATCACCGACTTCGATGTGTCCGACAAGCCCGGCCTGTCCCCCGACTATAACGCCCTTCCCCAGTTTAGAACTCCCGGAAATTCCAACCTGAGCAACCACAACGGAGTTTTCGCCGATGACCACATTGTGGGCTATCTGAACTAAATTGTCTATCTTTGTTCCTCTTTTAATCCATGTTTTCCCAAGAGTTCCTCGATCTATAGTAGTGTTTGAGCCTATTTCCACGTCATCATCTATTTGGACTATTCCAACCTGGGGTACCTTTAGATTTTCCTTTCCCGGATTGGCAAATCCAAATCCATCACTTCCAACAACGACCCCCGCATGGAGAATAACTCTTCTTCCTATCACGCATCTCCTGTAAACGGTAACATTGGGATAAAGTATGGAATTTTCATCAATGGCAGCGTGATTCCCGATAAAGACACCGGGATAGAGAACAACCCCTTTCCCTATCCTTACGTTCTTACCAATGTATACACCGGGATAAATGGTCACATCTTCCGCAATTATTGCTCCTTCCCCAACATAAGCCTCCCTGCTAACCCTTATGGGATCTTTTTCTTCAGGATAAAAGAGGCTGAGAGCCTTTGCCAGCGCAATGTATGGATCTTTAACAACAAGTAAGTTCCTGCTCGATTCCTTGACATCGGGAGAAACCAGTACGGCGGATGCCCTGGTTTCCTCAAGTTTGTCTTTATATCTGGGATTTGCAATAAAAGTAAGATCGCCTTCCCTTGCTTCTTCAATCCCACGTATATTGTATATAGAAACTGTCCCGTCTCCGATAATTGTGCCGCCGAGTAATTTTGCAACTTCTTTCAGCGGTTTCACATTCTTTTTCATATTCTCCACTCAATGTCATTGAATTAAGCGATTTTATTATTAATCACCTCGAAGAGCACAAAGCATTTTTTTTCTTTATCTTCAGTTCTTTGTGGCAAGAAAATATCACAGTGAATGCTGCGGTGTTTTCACTGCGTGCAAAAAACCTGGGGACAGCCCCCAGTTTTTTCCTGACCCCTGACCCCTGTTATCCGTTTGTTACACTTACTTTTTTGATTTATAAGTTTTATTGAATTCCTTTATTACCTTTTTCGTAATGTCTTTAGCCTTGGAATGGTAGGCAACGCCTGTGGCATTAAAGTCGAGTATCATTGTATACCCTTCTTTTTTCCCTATCGTATTTACAACCTTCAGTATTTCAGGAATCAGCTTCCGGGAAAGTTCCTGATCCATTCTTTTAATATCTGCATTGGAATCTTCAACCAATCGCCTGTAGTCTCTGAATTCTTTCTGGTACTCGAGTTCTTTTTCCTTCATGGCGCTTTCCTTGAGTACCAGACGTTGTTTTTCAAGGTTTTCTTTTAATTTTTTTAATTCAGCTTCCCGTGCCTGGATTTTTGCCTTGGATTTTTCAAAAGTCTTTTTGAATTCAGCAGCTGCTTCCTTACCCGCATCGGAAAGAAGCAGCACCTGTTTCATATTGATAAAACCTATCTTCTCAGCGGCATACGTGCAGGTTGCCGATAAAACAAGAAATGCCACAATTAAAATGCTCATAGTTTTTTTCATCACATATTCTCCTTGTCATGATTATTAGTCCCTTAATTGTAAAGTTTGTGCCTGCCTGTGCGTTGCACGCAGACAGGCAAAATTGGCAAAAGAATTAAAAACAATCACGAAACCACGAAAAAAAAGAAAGTGCGAAATTAAATTTTCTTTTTCG
>JAGGSD010000249.1 GCA_021159265.1 Syntrophobacterales bacterium
TATGACTCTGTTGATTTATGAGGATTTTCGTTCAAGATCAAGGCATGCGAAAAAATAACCGCAGGCATATAGTTGATATTCCGAGGATTATTTTTTGAGCATAACGCAGAGATTGGGCGAAAAGACCTTAAATCAACAGAGTCATGTATGATATTGAGCATTTATCTTCACATAATCATAAGAAAGGTCAGATGTATACAGCCGGAATGATTTCTTGCCCATCCCCAGTTTTACTGAGACCTGAATATTGTTTTTTTCCATTATTTTTGACAACTCCCTTTCGTTGCCCTTTATGCCTTTCCCATGGAGAAACAGGGGAACCCCATCAAAATGAAGCTCTACCGAATCTGTTTGTAATGATACTCCTGAAGATCCGATAGCTGCAATAATTCTTCCCCAGTTCGAATCCGCTCCAAAGAATGCCGTTTTAACCAGATTGGAATTTGCTAAACTATATGCTACTTTTTTTGCATCTGCTAAAGACCGGGCGCCTTTAATAACAATCTCGACCAGTTTCGTCGCGCCTTCACCATCTTTTACAACAGATTTAGCCAGATTAACCATCACATCGAAAAGGGTCTCTCTAAAGTTAGTCAGACCCTTTGATGGCCCGGAAACAGGTTTGTTGCCAGCAATACCATTGGCTAAAATAATAGCGGTATCATTTGTACTCATACATCCATCCACGGTAATTGCATTAAAACTTCTGTCTATTGCCTGTTTAAAAACCTTATCCAGACAATTCTGATCAATATCCGCATCGGTCATAATGAACGAAAGCATTGTCGCCATATGCGGCTCTATCATTCCGGCGCCTTTGGCAACTCCACAGATCGTAATCTCTTTTTCTCTTATGAAACACTTCCGGCATTCGATCTTGGGAATTCTGTCGGTTGTCATAATTCCTTCTTCTGCAGATGGGATTCCATTAACACGCAGACCCCCGACAAGATTTCTTATCCCGCCAACAATCTTTTTTACGGGAAGTTTCTCACCAATAATACCGGTAGATGCTACCAAGATAAGGTCTTCCCGTATTCTCAACTCCTCAGCAACAGCTTTTGACATGACGACAGCATCTTTATACCCCTCTTTTCCCGTTGAAGCATTGGCATTACCACTGTTGGCAATAATTGCCTGGGCCAACCCGGTTTTTATCCTATCCATATCGAGAATAACCGGCGCTGCAGGAAAACGATTTGTCGTAAATACTGCGGCTGCCTTCGCAGGGACCTCGGAAAATATTAATGACAAATCCTTCTTGCCGCTATTCTTAATGCCGACGGATATGCCGTTGGCAAGGAATCCCGGAACCTTTATTTCCATACCACTAACCATCAAAATGACCCCACTCATTGCTCATTTTTTCTTATCTTCCACAGCACTTTTTATATTTTTTGCCGCTTCCACAGGGACACGGATCATTTCTCCCTATCTTTTTTCCTTTTCTTTTGACCGTGGCGGGTGAGGACCCACCATCACCACGACTCATTATATAGTTTTCACTTTGCGGTTTTTGAACCTGTTTTATGTCATCTTCCATCTGAACCTGGACCCAGCACAACTTTTCAAGGGTATCTTCCTTGATTCGATAAACCATGTCCATAAACATATCATAACCTTCTTTTTGATACTCCCTTTTGGGATCTTTCTGACCGTATCCCCTCAGGCCAATACCTTCTTTGAGATGATCCATAGCCAGCAGGTGATCTTTCCAGTGAGCATCTATCGATTGAAGCATGATGATTCTCATCACCTGCTCCATTAGAGGCTTACCGAATTTTTCTTCTTTATCATGCAGCAAGGTCTTAACGCCTGAATTTATTTTTTCACGAACATATTCATTATCTATGACATTGTTATCATCTAACTGATTGAAATCCGTCCTTAAAGAAAATCGTTTATAAACAATATCACCCAGTCCTTTGAGATTCCATTCATCCGGCCTGAGCTTTTCATCAACATATTCTGCCAACATATTATCAACAACTTCTTCCAGCATATCCTCAACAGTTGACCAGAGATATTCTCCTTTCAATACTTCTTTACGTTGCGCGTATATAACCTCACGCTGTTTGTTCATAACATCGTCATATTCCAAAAGGTGTTTCCGTATCTCATAATTCTGACCCTCTACCTTTTTCTGGGCATTTTCGATGGCTTTACTTATGAGCTTATGCTCAATGGGCTGGCCTTCTTCCAGACCTATCCTGTCCATTACGGACGAAATCCTCTCGGCGCCGAATATCCTTAGGAGGTCATCCTCGAGGGAAAGATAAAACCGGGAAGAACCTTTATCTCCCTGCCTTCCCGATCTTCCTCTGAGCTGATTGTCTATTCTGCGGCTCTCGTGTCTTTCCGTGCCAAGGATATGAAGTCCGCCAACTTCGGCCACGCCTTCGCCCAATTTGATATCCGTTCCCCTTCCCGCCATATTTGTTGATATTGTAACAGCCCCGGGCTGACCGGCCTGGGCAATGATTTCCGCTTCTTTCTCATGATTCTTGGCGTTTAGCACATTATGCTTAATACCGGCTTTTTTGAGGTATTTGCTTAACAACTCAGACTTTTCAATAGATATTGTTCCTACCAGAACGGGTCTCTTCTGGCTGTGTAATTCCTTGATTTCATCAATAACAGCAGTAAATTTTTCCTTCTCCGTCTTGTAAATAACATCAGGATAATCCGTTCGTATCATCGGCATATTAGTAGGGACAACAACAACGTCGAGATTATATATATTTTTAAACTCAACAGCTTCTGTATCCGCTGTACCTGTCATACCCGCCAGTTTGTCGTACATCCTGAAATAATTCTGGAATGTTACAGAGGCAAGGGTCTGATTTTCCCTTTCTATTTTTACCCTTTCCTTTGCCTCCAGCGCCTGGTGCAGACCGTCGCTGTATCTCCTGCCCGGCATGACCCTTCCCGTGAATTCGTCAACAATGACAACCTGTCCCTCTTTCACAAGGTAATCGACATCTTTTTTGAACAGTGTATGCGCCTTGAGCGCCTGATTTACATGGTGTAGTATCTCCATATTTCTCGGTTCATAGAGATTATCCACTTTTAGCAATTTTTCTGTTCTTGCAACGCCACTCTCAGACAGTACAACGGTTCTATTTTCTTCATCAATAGTATAATCTTCGTCCTTTTTTAAACGGGGGATGATCTGGTTAATTTTGTAATATTTATCCGTTGATTCTTCAGAAGGGCCGGATATGATGAGCGGTGTTCTCGCTTCATCGATGAGAATACTGTCCACTTCATCTACGATAGCATAATTGAAATCTCTCTGAACATAATCCTCAATGTCAAATTTCATGTTGTCTCTGAGATAATCAAATCCAAATTCATTATTTGTGCCGTACGTGATATCACAATTATAGGCAGTTTTTCTTTCTTCATCGTTCATGCCATGAATAATGACTCCTACGGAAAGGCCCAGAAATTTGTAGATAGGGCCCATCCATTCGGCATCTCTCTTCGCCAGATAATCATTTACTGTAATAACATGAACACCCTTGCCGGAAAGGGCGTTAAGATAAATAGGCATTGTGGCTGCTAATGTTTTCCCTTCACCGGTTTTCATTTCTGCAATTTTACCTTCATGCAGAACGATGCCTCCTATGACCTGAACATCAAATGGTCTCATGCCTACCGTTCTTTTCGCCGCTTCTCTGGCAACGGCAAACGCTTCCACAAGGATATCATCAAGCTCAGCGCCATTCTCAAGTTTTTCCTTAAAATATGATGTTTTAGCATTGAGTTGAGGATCAGAAAGGGGCATAATCAATGGTTCGAGATCGTTTATCTCTTCAAGGAGCAAAGATAATCTCTTCAACTCTCTGTCATTTTTACTTCCAATAAACTTTTTTAGAATAAAATTCAGCATAAATACCTCATAAAAAAACCCGGCAAATGAATCTACCGGGAATCTTTCCAAATTAAAGAGTTTTCACTCATTATTCACTGCGCATACGCCGAGACTTAAGAAGAAAATGATAAGCTAAAAAAGATATTTCCTCGGGTTGACATAAACACCATTTACACAAATTCCATAATGAAGATGAGGACCGGTACTGTGACCGGAGTTTCCCAACTGTCCAATAACATCTCCCCTTTTTACTCGTTGACCATTTTTAACAATAATTTTTGAAAGATGGCCATACGCAGTTATTATACCATTACCATGATCTATTTTCACCACATTTCCCATACCTGGTTCAACAGACTTTTTTACTACAACACCGTTCGCTGGCGCCAAAATATCATCGCCCATCCTCGATGCTATGTCTATTCCACGGTGAAACTCTCTTCTTCCGGTAAAAGGCGATATTCTGTATCCAAACTCAGAAGTTACCCAACCCATCACCGGCCATATTGATGGAGTTGATGCAAGAATAGATCGCTGTTTTTTAAGGAACTCAAATAATTCGCTGAAGCTATCTTTCTGGTAATCGGCTTCTTCAAGGAGCGCGTCAATATTTTTATGTATATTATTGATTAAAGTTTTCTCTGTCTCAGCTATTTGGGACTCTGCCATGCTCTTCTCAGACACGGGGCCACCCACGCCAAGAAACTGGCTGGTGTTCCGGCCCTTGTCAATGTTCGTCATAACCCTTATTTTCTGGTCAAATTCCTTGATATCCGCCATTTTCTTTCCAAAATCAGATACTTTAGCAGCCAGCAAATCGATCTGTTCCTTCTGAACCGCAGTAAGATGTTTAAGTCTGGAAAGTTCTGCAACTTCATGCCTGATTTTTATATAATCATAAGAAAAATACAGGATAGATAAAAAGCTAATGGATGCCAGGACGGAGGCAACTATGATAAAAGCGCTTGACAGTTTAATTTTTTTTATAGAACTTTTCTTCTGTGGAATGAGTAACATTGTATAATAATTTTTTGCCATAGCAATATCCCTCATGTGTTCCAAGTATGATCCTATATTCTCGTGACGCTACCACAAAAATTCCAAAAGTCAAGTATAGATTGCAAAATTACATACTTTGACTTATTGTTAAGTAAAAAACTCCTATTTTTAGTATTTTCGTCATTTTCACTGGATTCCTGAACAATGTTGTGTGTGAAATTCGCCACTAATTTTTTGAGAACTTCGGTTTCAGCACATATAACACAATAAGTTATGTAAGAAAGGCAATCAGATCCTTTTCCCTCACAATTACCTGGAAATGGATAAATACACCATAGAAACTGTTATGCTACTTGCTCCCTTTGATAATTACAAGAGAATCTCCTGCATCCACTTCATCCCCGGGAGATACCGACACACTTGTCACCTTACCGTTGATCTCAGAAATAACATTATTGAGCATTTTCATCGCTTCAAGAATGACTAAAATCTGTCCGGCAGACACATCATCTCCTTCACAAACGGGCACTTCATTAACTTTACCCTTAAGAGGCGACCTGACATCTCCTGATTTGGCCAGAGCATCAATTTCTTTTGCCGTAAGCGTCACTTTTCTCTTTTCCCGCCCGGGTTCCTGCTCCAGCACTGTCAGCATGGGTTCAGGATGATGGTCGATAATCATATAGGTGACGGCGTCTCCACTCTTTGTCCTTCTCTGGGGACCAATCTCAACTGTATGTTGTTTTCCAAAAGCATCAGAAAACTCGAACCTCTCTCCCAGATTGAATCCGCCCTTTCTAAACCATATCTCAGGATGTAATACCCAGGTTTTACCGTATGTTTCTTCAAATTTAAAAAAACTCACCGCGTCATTAGGATGTTGCAGGTACAATACCAATTCATCTTCAGTGGCTTTACGCCCTAAACGATGTTCCAGTACCCTCTTTTCAACTTCAATATCAACATCCCCGATCTTTTGATAACCTCTTTCGTTTTCAACTATTTTTTTCCAATCCGGTCCAAATACGGCCTCGTAAATTTCATCGGAAGGCCAGTAAAAAGGTAAATCCCCATATCTTCCAAGCATCAAATTTTTCAAATCGTCATTGGCATTTTTATACCGCTCATTATTAAGCACGTTATTTACCGCGGTGGTCCACAATATTTGTGAACCCGGGGTCACACTCCACCAGTTTCCAAGTTCTACTTGAACTCTGGGCAGCTCCTTTTGCAAGATTTCCGGCATTAAATGTAAAAAGTTCCCATTAACAGCCTGTTCAAAGCTTGATCCGGTCGCCCCGCCCGGCAATTTATGTATTTGAACTGTGGAATCAAAACCAAAAAATTGCGACTCAAAATCTTTGTAATATACTCTCTCGGGTCGAAGTTTATTGGAGGTATCAATCACCTTCCGGCGGTTAATGCCCATTGCCCTGTGACCATAGTCTTTCAGCGTATCAATAACTGTTAATACAGGAGGCGGACCGTAAAAACCGGTAAAGGCATGGTCTCCAGCATCAACAATTTTTACCCCGTTACATACTGCCTGGACGATTCTCCCGATATCATCTCCATCTGTATTGTGGCCATGATAATGGATAATGAGATCAGGGTACTTAGCCAGGATTGCTTTTACCAGATCGCCAATCCTTTTCGAGGTTCCCAGACCTCCGTGGTTTTTTATACACAGAACTATTTCATCACCAGTTACATCGAGTATTTCTCCTACCTTCTTAACATAATATTCATCGGTGTGTTCCGGCCCTGTCGAAAAGCATATCGATGGTTCGAGGATACATCCCGCGGCCTTTACCTCTTCAAAGACAGGAATCATGTTCGGAACATAATTAAGAAAGTCAAAGACTCTCCATATAGGAATATATCTCGCGAAACTTCGCACTGTTAAACGAATCACGTTTTCAGGATACGGCCTGTATCCGAATAAATTGACTCCTCTGCACAAAGTTTGAAACATTGTATCGGGCATAAGGGAGCTCAATACCTCCAGCTTTTCAAGTGGATTTATTTGCTTCCTCAACATGTCCACGTGTACTGATGCGCCTCCCGATATCTCAATTGATAAATATCCCGACGCGTTTCTCTCAGCGGAAACAAGAATCTGGGTGCGGGGCATAATACGATTTTTATAATCAGACTGGGAAAGATCCCGTTCCGTATTCGTTATATAATAACCCTCTGCGTCTCTGATTTTATCGAGTATGTATTTCACCCCTTTTTCCCGTAAATCCCGTGGGGTAATTCTCTCATCCATAATCTCCTGCGATACATTCATTCCTTCTACCATTATTATCTTTTATCCTTGTCCCTTTTACCTTTAATTTAATACGCATATGGATTAATCTTTTTTGCGTGGATTTCAGCCACCAGTTTTGAAAGACGTGCTATTTCGCGTTCCATCTCCGGGTAGTGAAATATTTCCGGATGTGTGTCCAGGTATGACGTATCAAACACACCCTTCCGAAAATCGGGCTCATCACAGATTGCCAGGTAAAACGGTATTGTCGTCTTCGGACCTACAATCAAAAAATCGTGCAATGCTCTCTTTAGTCGTTGAATCGCTTGCTCCCAGTTATAGCCACGAACGGTTATTTTCACCAAAAGCGAATCATATTCAGTTGGAATTCTGTATCCCTGGTAGACCATTCCATCCAACCTGATTCCGGGGCCACCCGGAGATTGATACACCTCAACCCTTTTACCCCCTTCCGGCATGAAATTGTTTCTCGGGTCCTCAGCGTTGATCCTGACCTGAACGGCCTTCCCCATAAGCTGCACTCTATCCTCAGGAATCCTCAGGGGTTCTCCTTCAGCTATTCTTACCTGTTCCCTTACTATATCTACTCCTGTTAAAACTTCAGTAACGGTATGCTCAACCTGTAACCTTGTATTCATTTCCATAAACCAGAACTCACTGGTTTTTGCGTCAACAAGAAACTCAACCGTTCCTGCATTGATATAGCCCGCTTTACTGGCTGCCATGATTGCTGTTGCATGGATTGCGTGTAACACATCTGAAGGGAGATCCGCAGGGGCAATTTCAAGCAACTTTTGATGCCTTCGCTGAATGGAACAATCTCTTGTCCCCAGATGAATAACATTTCCATGGTAATCGGCCAGGATTTGAACCTCTACATGCCGCGATGATTCAATGCATTTTTCCACATAGATATTCTCATTACTGAAAGCCGACAGCGCTTCCGCTCTTGCCAAAGGCAGTTGAATAAGCAGGTCCGATTCATTTTCAACCTTTCTGATTCCCCGTCCGCCACCTCCCGACGACGCCTTTAACATAACGGGATATCCATAACTGTTGCTAAATTCAATGGCTTCCTCTATACCCTTATCACCCTGTGAAAGATTATCTGTGCCGGGGATAAAAGGAATATCCGCTCCTTTCATAATTTCTCTGGCAATGACTTTATTTCCCAGGTTACGAATAACATCGGGGGGAGGTCCAATAAAAATAATTCCAGCTTTTTCACATTCGGCAGAAAAATCAGGATTTTCGGCGAGAAATCCATAACCGGGATGTATTGCATCCGCACCCGATTTACGGGCTGCCCAGATCATTCTGTCTATATCGAGATAATCTTTCCTCGGACCATTTCCTATGAGTATAGCCTCATCGGCGAACCTGATAAACAATGATTCGCTATCCGGTTTCTCATACACAGCTACAGTTTCGATATCCAGTTCTCTAACTGTTCGGATAATTCTAAGAGCTATTTCACCCCGGTTTGCCACCAAAACCTTTTTTATTTTCCTTTTTGCCACCATTCATTTTCCTTTCGAGGATTCAATGACTCTGTTGATTTAAGGTCTTTTCGCCCAATCTTTGCGTTATGCTTAAAAAATAATCCTCGGAATATCAACTATATACCTGCGGTTATTTTTTCGCATGCCCTGTCTGCGTGCCTGCCTGTGCGTGTCCACACGCAGACAGGCAACGCACAGGCAGGCTTGATCTTGAACGAAAATCCTCATAAATCAACAGAGTCATTCAATGTGGAATATAAAAGGCTGCCACTCTGAAAACTCAACCTTATGAAAATTTTCGAATGCTACATATATCGGGTTATTATGTCAAGAAAATAGCGTGGAACAAACGGAGAATATCATTCAATAGTTTACCAGGTTTTCACTTGCCATCTTTTTAAAAACCGTATAAACAGAAGTATGGAAAACGTCCACTTAGTCACTTTGAACCAACCTTTGAAGGGGTTTCGTAATTTTATCAGCAGTTGGATACTTACCCTCCATGATTTAACCATTGTAATTGATCCCGGTCCTCGATATTCAATTCCCATCCTCATTGATGCGCTGAAGAAACAGGGTGTGAAAAGAATAGATTACATTCTTTTGACTCACATACATATCGACCATGCAGGTGGTGCGGGATTGCTTTTAGAATACTATCCTGATGCGCAAATCATTTGTCATCCTAAAGGCATTTCTCACATGATCGACCCTGCCAAATTATGGCAGGGCTCCAGGAAGGTATTAGGTAATATTGCTGAGGTATACGGAAAAATTGCACCCATTCCCGAAAAAAATATCTGCTACCGTGACAGCATTGAAGTGGGAGAAACTGTTATCAATGTGCTTCAGACACCAGGTCATGCCTCACATCATTTGTGCTATCAGATTGGTGACATACTTTTCGCGGGAGAAGTTGCAGGAGTTAATTATCCCATAGAAGATGGCCTGTACCTTCGAATAGCAACACCACCTGTATTTGACTATGACATGTACCTGGACTCATTGAAAAAAGCTGCCGCCGCCGATGTTTCACATATCTGTTTCGCACATTATGGATACAGCCGAGACGTGAAGAATGTATTTGACACAGCATTTGATCAATTGGAAAACTGGATGGCAACGGTAGAAAAACATTACCGGACGGGTACTGAACACTTTGAGAAAATTGTTTTCGAAGAATTACTGAGAAACGATCGTGGAGTGGCTCATTACCATACCCTTCCCGAAGATATACAAGAAAGGGAAAAATATTTCTCCCTTAATAGTATCAGAGGCATGCAAGAGTATCTCATTAAATGTAATGATGCATGATTCGATCCAGGTCTCTGTCTAATTTGCCCATATCTTTACTTTTGTATTCATCTACAATACTTTTCAGCATATTATAAGTGTTTGTATCGGAAAGATCATCAAGACTTCTGTAAATTCCCCTTCTCCTTCCAAGTCTGTAAATAGTCCTGTCATCGTCAGGCAATTCGAAATACCTGTCAATAATCGCAAGGAGTTTTTCCTTATCTTCCGGTAGTTTCCCTTCCAGTTCCTCCAGAAGGTTCAGTATGTGGTCGCTAACTACTCTGCTTTCAATACCTTCAAGATTCTCAATAAACCATCTTATTTCTCTGACCACATCTTCATCGCCTAACGGCGTAAATCTGCCCTCTTCTCTCATCTTGTAGAGCCCGGTATTTCTTCTTACCTGGAGTGATCTTAAACGGACATAATCGGGATTTATCCGGTTAATGACTTTTGCCGTTTCCTCTGCGTGCTCTTTAGACCACTTCTCACCACCAAGACCGGGCATGACATATTCAGAGAGAGAAATACCCGATTCTACTATTCTCTGACCACCCCGGATGTGCTCTGCAGCGGTGACTCCCTTTTTAATGAACTTTAAAACAGGATCATAACCACTTTCCATACCTACATGAATCCTTGAAAGGCCGGCATCGCGGAGCTCTCTGAATTCTTCCACGGACTTGTGAGATGCAGTCTTTGACCGGCAGTACGAGGTAATCCTGTAAACTTCAGGAAATTGTTTTTTAATAAAGGAAATGATCTCGACCAGATCACCGGTTTTCATGATAATAGTATCAGCATCCTGGAGAAAAACGGATTTGCCACCGAAATAAAGCCAGGCTGCTATACTCTTGAAACAGTCATTATAAAAACCGTCATTTTGATAAATATAATTTACCACATACTCGTTAACTCTTCCTCCCTGCCCGAGTTTCCATGATATTTCTCTTACCTGTTGTGCTGTATCTTTCGCCTTTTGTATGTCTTCCTTAACATCCTGAACCGATCTTATTTGAAACCTGGTATCGTTGTACGTATGACAGAAAGCACACTTATTCCAGGGACAGTTTCTTGTGGCACGTATTAATAAACTCTTCGCTTCACTGGGGGGGCGAATAGGCCCCTGTTCAAAAGATAAACGCATTTAATCTTCTCTGATCAAACTTTATGTACTATTTAACCATGAAAGGGGGAAAAGTCAAATAGTCTCGAAAGTTCAACGGGACAAGGTGTTTGACCTGCAATGATCAAAATATGTATTTTTAAGACAAACTGCATTAAGGAGGGGGGTACAACGTGTTTGAGAAAATCAAAGACACCCGTTATTGTGGTAAAAGGGTAGGGAATTATATTATCTTTTTCAGTTCTTCCGAAAATACATCATATATTTTTCTGCCAAACAGAACAAATCGAACGAGTTCAATGCCCTTGTTTTCTCTCAGGTAATCGATGGCTGTTTTGAGGGCGATATGCGCGGCTTCATTCAATGGATATCCATAAATTCCCGCGCTTATGGCGGGGAATGAAATACTTTTTAATTCCTTTTTTGCAGCCTGTTTGAGGCTCTCCAGGTAGGCGCTTTTCAACAGATCCGCTTCTCCTTTGGTTCCATCTTTATATACTGGTCCTACCGTATGTATGACATATTTCGCTTTGAGATTTCCACCCGCTGTAATCACTGCCTGACCTGTGGGACAGTAACCGATTTTTCGGCACTCTTCCATAATGGAGGGCCCGCCGGCCCTGTGAATAGCCCCATCCACACCTCCACCGCCTCTTAGCCCGGGGTTAGCGGCATTTACAATGGCATCTGTTTCTTCTTTGGTAATATCCCCCTGAACTAAAGCTAATGTGGCGCTATTTATTTTTATCTCCATGACTCCCTCCTGTATCCTGGTTTTGTAACTATAAACCATGGATTTTGTAAATTTTCTTTATTGTAGATTAATGGAACGTGCGTATTCATATTAAGGACCTGAGCTCCAACGGTTTCCGCAATAGCCTGACCGGATGCTGTATCCCATTCCATGGTTCTGCCAAACCGTGGGTAAATATCCGCCCTGCCTTCAGCAACCATGCAGAACTTTAGAGAACTGCCTGCAGAAATGAATTCGACTTTTCCGTATTCACTGCGCTTTTTCTCGATAAATCTTTCAAGTTCAGGGGAAGAATGGGAACGACTCCCTACAATGGTAAAGGTAGAGCCAATTGATTGATTGACTGGTAATCTGATGGAGTCGTTAGAAATATTATTTAACAAACCCGGCTCTTCATCTTCTCCTGATTCTTTGCGCAGTAGTTCGATTATTCGGCTATTTTCCAGCCTGTACGCTCCCGTGCCTTTGACAGCATAGTACAAAATCTCTTTATCAGGAATATAAATAACACCAAGGTAAGGTTTTCCATCGACGACCAATGCGATGTTAACAGTGAATTCACCATTTCGTTTGATAAATTCCCTGGTTCCGTCAAGAGGATCGATAATCCACAGCTTATTCCATGATTTTCTTTCTTCATAGGGAATGTCGCCCCCCTCCTCGCTGAGGATCGGGATCTGGAATTGTCTGAGTTCTTTTATGATTATTTCATGGGAACGTTTATCAGCAAGCGTTATAGGAGAGCTGTCCGCCTTATGTTCCACACTGAAATTTGAATGGTACACATCAAGAATGGCGTTCCCTGCTTTTATAGAAACTTGAATGGCTTTTAACAAATGTTGTTCAGCGCTCATTTTATGGTACCTCGGGTTAAAGTTTCGAGTTTCGAGTTTCAGGTTTCAGGTTCATTGACCGATGGCCTTGGCTCCTGTCTCCTGAGTAATCCCTATTTTCTTTAATAAAATACGGATTTCTTGTAAAGTCAACCTTTATTACCCCTTTGTCAGAAAGCTTTTCTATTGAAAACTGAACGTTTAAATGATAGTTACTAAATCCATTAAAGTCCGAAGGTGCCTGTCATGATCAAGAAAGGGTTTGAGCAAACGCAAGAAGATTTATTCAGGGAAAGAGCGTCGGTCCTGGCCCGTGCAGGGGAAAGTGTCCAGGTTGCTCTCCAGAAACTGAATGAAATCGAAAATGGTATGAAACATAGATTAAAATCAATTAAACATTCCATTGAAGAGAATAATTATGAGGCCGGGACGAAGATCGATAACGGCCCGGGTGGTTTAACAGAAAAATTGTTAGATGAAGTCAACAGCGAAATATTAAAATATAACAAGATCAGAGAATATGCCAGACTTCGATACTATTACTTCATAGTAACGAGAGAAGCCATGGGATTACGCACACACAAAATGGTTGAGGAAATATACAGGATTCCACCAAAAAAGAGTGTATTAACAGTTGGGAATGGTCAGATATAATAAAATGAGAATAAAGATGGTGAACTCTCAACTTCGTTCAAGAGGCATCAGTGACGAGAGGGTTCTGAAAGCCATGGAAAAAATTCCCAGACATATCTTCGTAGATGAGGGATTGCAGGATCAGGCATATGCGGACAGTCCGCTTCCCATCGGTGATAGACAAACAATATCCCAGCCATACATTGTAGCCCTGATGACAGAGGCTTTGGAATTAAAGGGAACTGAGAAGATTCTGGAGATAGGAACAGGCTCAGGATACCAGGCGGCTATACTGGCAGAGCTTGCCGACAGGGTTTTTTCCATAGAGAGAATAGCTTCTCTTGCCGACAGAGCGAGAAAAATATTAGAATCTCTCAATTATTATAACGTCTTAATCAGGGTGGGGGACGGGACATACGGATGGAGGGAAGAATCTCCATTTGATGCAATAATTGTAACTGCCGGCGCCCCTGAAGTCCCCAGAATTTTACTGGAACAACTGGCAATAGGGGGCACACTTGTCGTTCCTGCGGGCGACCGCTATTCACAAACGCTGATGAAGATTATCCGTTTGTCTGAAAACCTTGAGGATACGGAAATAACAGATCTTGGGGGATGCCGATTCGTTAATCTCATAGGAAACCATGGGTGGAAAGGCTAATTTAGTGAATGCTTAGAAAATTGTATGACTGGATTCTGCACTGGGCTGAAACACCTTATGGGTCATGGGCGCTTTTTATTCTTGCTTTTGCCGAATCGAGTTTTTTCCCGGTGCCCCCCGATGTTCTCCTCATTGCGCTTGCCATATCAATACCTGCTAAATCATTCAGATATGCCTTAATATGTTCGGCAGGTTCTGTAATAGGCGGCATAGCAGGATATATAATCGGCTATCAGTTCATGGATATTATCGGCTTTCATATCATCGATTTCTATGGATTGACGGATAAATACGATATTGTCAGCAAACTTTATAATCACTATAATGCCTGGGCAGTGGGAATCGCAGGATTTACCCCCGTGCCATACAAGGTTTTTACCATTTCGGCAGGTGCATTTAAGATAAATTTTCCTGTTTTCCTGATAGCCTCCATTGTGAGCAGGTCTGCAAGATTTTTCCTGGTAGGCTTGCTGATATACAAATATGGCGCAGGAATAAGATCGTTTATAGACAGGTATTTCAATCTCCTTGTGTGTGTTTTTACGATCCTTTTGATCGGCGGTTTCATATTGATCAAATGGTTTTTCTAAAAATGATGTGACTGAGATGTTTTGTAAAAAGACAATTTCAATATTAATTTGTGTAATAATGTTGTTACTCGCAGCCTGTTCGGCATATTTTAGAGAATCTACGCGGGCCAGAGGTGTTTATCACAAAGTCAAAGAAAATGTAACACTCTGGAGGATTGCGCAGACATACAATACAGATGTCCAGGAATTGGCGGAAATAAATAACATAACAGACCCCACTCTCATAAAGACGGGAAGTATCATCTTTATTCCAAATGCTACTGAAGTTCTTGAAATTAAACCTGCAATTCGTCAACCAACACCTTCACCAACAAGTAATAAACCCCCGGGGAAAACAGTAATTAAAAAGGAAAAAGGGGCGAAAGAAAAAAGTAAAAAAGAAACTGTCAGGTTTGAAAGGAATCGCTTTATCTGGCCCATAAAGGGCACCTTATTGTCGAAATTTGGTATTCAGCCAAACGGTATGAGATATAACGGAATCGACATAAAAGCAAAAGAAGGAACACCCGTTTTAGCTTCAGCAAGCGGAAGAATAATTCACTCATCATATCTTAAATATTATGGTGAAACGATCATTATTAAGCACAAAAACAATTACTCCACAGTTTATACCTTCCTGAAAAACAGGTGCGTAAGCGTTGGAGATAGGGTTAAAAAGGGTGAAAAGATTGCCTTACTGGGAAAGAATAAAAAAAACGGAAAAAGTTGCCTCCATTTTGAAATTCGACGGAACAACAAGCCGAAGAATCCCCTTTTTTATCTTCCCAAATCGTAACTACTCAGGTGGATAGACTGAAGGCTGAAGACTGTTAGGAAAAGAAAGAAATGATGTAAGTACTCAGGAAACAGGGGTCAGAAATCAGATATTATGAGACAGGAGCTTCTTCGTAGGACAGTTTTTATTCTGATTGCCGGATGCTGGGGAGTAAGTAGTACAGTGTGTTATTTTCTATAAAAGACAGTAAGGTAAACCGATGAGACTAATTGATGACATTTATGTGTATGAATGGACAAATCCCTTTGACAACAACTGTAACAGCTATTACATAGGTGGCAGTGTCCGGGCACTGATAGATCCAGGTCTTAAAAAATATCTTCCCGATCTTCTTAAAAGCATGGGAACAGATGGAATAAATACTAAGGAGATAAAATACATTATAAATACCCATTCTCACCCCGATCACTTTGAAGGATCCGGATTATTTAATAATAACCCGCATGTAAAGATAGGATTGAACGACAGGGAAATAGAATTTTTGGATGAAGCGGGGGGAATGATGTACGGCTGGTTTGGTCTTGATCTGCCAAACGTCAATATAGATATGATCTTAAGGGAAGGAACCATTACCCTGGGTAATGAAACTTTCGAGATTTTAGTTGTCCCCGGTCATTCACCGGGATCGATAGTTTTATACTGGCCATCAAACAAGGCGCTTTTTTCGGGTGATGTAATATTTAATCAAAATGTGGGAAGAACAGATTTTCCAGGTGGTAACGGGGCACTGCTGAAAAAAAGTATTTTAGAACTCTCAAAGCTTGATGTCGATTATCTTCTGCCTGGTCATATGGGAATTATCGAAGGAAATGAAAATGTAAAGCATAATTTCCAGCATATTATAAAAAATATATTTCCTTATATTTGATGTATTCGTAAAAAGTCAAAAACTCACTGATCTGTCATTCCCGCGAAAGCGGGAATCCAGTAATTACAAGCAGTTATGGATTCCCGATCAGATCGGAAATGACAAAACAACAGAAATTCGGACTTTTTACGAGACCATCAATTTTGACTTTTTGAAAAGTATACTTCCGTTTGTTCCAGGCGCCTGATCCTTCAGCGGCAATCGTCTCCTTACCCCATAACGATCTTTGTAACTTGCAGCCACAACCTGCCATTCGCCCATGGTCTTTCTCAAAAACACCATCACTTCGGTTGAGTCCTTTGAGCCTTTAACGCGTATTTTGAATTTCGCGGTGCCTTCTCCGCCGGACATTCTTACAAAACCCGATTTGACCAATCCTAATCTCATATTGTTACCCACTACAGCCTTAATTTCCCTGCTGTTTTTAATAAAATTTTTGGTAGATTTATAGGCATCGGATCTTGTCAACATAAAGAAAACGCCGGCAATGGATCCTGAAAAGATAATAATAATCATTAATACTGCAACGATAATGAACGTCTTATAACGTTTTGATATAAGCCCCGGTTTAACCTCTTCAGGAACCTTAAATTCTTCAGTTTTTCTTTCCATTCTTACCAGATTGGCGTCGCATTTCGCACACTTCTCAGCCGGCGCTTGTTTGTAACCACAAATGGGACATTTGATCATAGCCACTGGTTGCGAAGTGGTTCCAACCTCCAGGGTATGTATCCCGCCACATTTCTTGCAGGTTACTTCCAGGGTTGGAATGGAGCTTTTCGGTTGTTTTACTTTATTAACTGCGCCGCAGTATGGACAAATGACAACCATTTTAGATTTTCTCTTCTTTCATTCCGAATATGTACAATCACTTCAAAAAAATTACCACAAAGATATGTTTTGGGCAAGAATTTATCGATTAACAAAGAACTTGCTATCATGTCTGGAACAATCATTTAACTCAATATTTTTCTTGTAAACGTAGCAATATTTTCTTATAAGAAAATATGAGGTTTTTGCAAGGAGGCTTCTATGAAAAACAGAATGGTCAGAATCCTGATGGCACAACTTGGCGATGGTTACGATAAAACAATGTTGCAATTAGCCAAAGTCTTTCGTGACGCAGGATTTGAAGTGATCTACACTAATGTTCAGGAGCCGGAGACAATTGTTGCATCGGCTCTGCAGGAATCAGTAGATCATATAGGAATTACTACACTGCCCGGGGCAAACATTAATAACCTTTCAATAATTACAGAATTACTTACCAGGCAAAATGCATCCGATATCAGGGTAACTGCAGGCGGCTTTATCGCAGAGGAAGATGAATCCAGAATCAAAGAGTTGGGAATTGTAGAATTCTTTCCAAAAGGAACCACCTTCACTGAACTGGTTAATTGGGCCAGGGAAAATATAAAACCAATTGAATTGTAATCCACAGGACTGTGGATAATATTGTTGACAAGCTTGTTAATATAATTTGTAAGTTGTTTATAGTCTCGACTTTATACCGTATTGCACAAGTTTTAAGCACAGATAATATATAGTAATATCAATATGTTAATATTTTTACCTGTTTTTTAAACCTGTTATCGCTTCTATTTTAAAAATACAGTTTCAACTTCCGATAGTGGAAATTTGTTCTGCGTTGCGTTGACGCAACAAAATAGCGGATTTTCCTGTCTTAATCTTCCCAGAGCGCATCCCGTAGTCCCGACGTCCGCTCAATGCGTCTGGCAACGGCGGCACGAAAGATTTCTTCAGTGCCGTATAATGTAACGTTTTCTTTTGCACGTGTAATGCCCGTATAAATGAGTTCCCGTGTCAATACGGGCGATTGTCTGTCCGGCAAAATAAGCGCTATCCTGTTAAACTCAGACCCCTGGCTTTTATGAACCGTCATGGCATAGACCGTTTCGTGTTCAGGCAGTCTCAGGGGATGAAACTTTTTCCATGTACCATCCTCATCTGTAAAGAAGGCACGGCGCTCATTTCCCATCATCGGATCGGTCAGAACTACTCCAACGTCCCCATTGAACAGGTGAAGATTATAATCATTGCGGGTGATCATGATAGGACGTCCCTGATACCATTTTTCTTCCGGTTTTATCAGTTTCTCTTCACCGAGGATCTGCTCGGCAATTTTATTTATTGTAACGACACCGTAAGGCCCTTCCCTGACGGCACAGAGAATCCGAAAATCATTCAACAAACGAAAAATCTCCCTGGGATCACGTGCCTCCAAATAACCCTTAAATCCGTCAACGATCATTTTCCCGAAAGCCGTGGATAATTCATCAGGTGCGGGCAGTTCAACCCATGTAATATCCTCAAATTTACTTTTGCTCAAAAGTTCTGCTGCGCGATCATCAGCGCCTTCATTTACCGCCCGGCTGACCATGCTGATGCCGCTTCCGCTTCTGAAACGATAATTTTTTCGGAGTTCCACAATACAGTCCTGTAATCCCGGTTCGTCATTTCCACCTGATAACTCATGTATGTTACACCCCGTGGCAGTTTTAATATCGTCACAGAAACGCTTTGAGAAACCATGTCTGTTTCCCGTATCACATGTATCACCGAGAACCGCACCCGCTTCCACCGATGAAAGCTGATCCTTATCGCCCAGCAGTATTAACAGTGATTGCGAAGGAAGGGCCTGGACAAGCTTGGACATGAGCGGGAGGTCCACCATGGAAGCCTCATCCACCACTACAACATCAACGGGAAGTGTGTTTTTGTCATTGTAACGAAAATATGGGGAATGCCTGATAGTCCCGAGGAGCCGATGTATGGTTGAGGTTTCCACGGGAATTTTCTCTTTAATATCGTCCGTGCAATCGAGGTCACCACGAACATGTTCGATAGCTTCCCGCAGGCGGGCGGCGGCCTTTCCCGTGGGAGCGGCAAGAGCAATCCGCAGCCTTTTTGCAGGTTTCTGTTCTATCAGCAGTGCCAGAATCTTTGCAACGGTTGCGGTTTTGCCGGTTCCGGGCCCCCCGGAAATAACACAGAATTTTTTTGTTACCGCTGTAAAGGCGGCAACCTTCTGCCAATCTATATTACTTAGTCCATCATCGGGGAAAAGCCGCTCCAGCCCTTCTTTCAATAACATATGATCAATATTCTTAATATCCTCATCGATGCGTTTCTTTATCAAACCGGCCAGTTTTTCCTGATAATCCCAGTAGCGAAAGAGATACAGTCTTCCCCTGTTGTCAAGAATCAGGGGCTTGTATTCGCCCGGGTTACCGACAACACTGCTCCCTTGTAGTTCTGTACACCAGCTATCAAACCCGGGGCATATAACGGGATCATCGTCATTTTCCTTTCCCAACAGTTCTTTTCCCGCTACCGTGGAAAGATCAAGACAAATATTACCATCCCGCGCCGAACTGCTCACGAGAGCCGCTGCAAGAGAAAGCCCCGGTATATCTCTAGCGGCCAGCCTTGTCATAAGGCGGGCAAAATGAATATCAATGCAGGAAGTCATTCCACTATCACAAAGGCGGCTGATATCTTCGCTTTTCACAGGGTATCCATCCTTCTTCACTTAATCAAATTGGTATATCATAGAAATATAAGCACAGAATTTATTTACTGTTATTGTAACAACACACATACATTTCTGTCAACCGATCCAATTGCCTCCCTGCCACCAGCGGGCAGGCGCTGGTTTTTTCCTGTTTTTCATACCCTTGTACCTTTGGCACTTTGTGTCTTGTAGCCACTCATACATGAATGGTTGCCTTATTTCTCGATATAACGATGGCACAAACACAATTTTGATTAATTCTGTAATTTTCGGGGACAGCATGCTTAATTTATTGACACCCCGAGATAATATTTGTATGATTAAAACACAGTAAAAATGGCGCTGGTTGTTGCACATGAGCAAATAGCCAGCGGGATGCGACCAAAACACAGGTAACCAACTTGCAAACTGAGCTTGATACAGCAAAAGCTCAACTCAAAAACTTACAAAAGGAGGTAAAAATGTTTACATTAGAATCATCAGCCTTTAAGAATGGAGATACTCTACCTAAAAAGTATACCATTGACGGGGAAAAAACGTCTCCTCCTCTGAAGTGGGAAGATGTTCCTAAGGGGACAAAAAGCCTTGCTTTAACGGTAACCGATTCGGACACACCAATGGGGGGTATCTTTGTTCATTGGATTCTTTATGACATCCCGGCCCAGGTGAAGGAAATCGCTGAAGGAAATGTTCCTGCCGGGGCGAAGCAACTCCCGAATTCGTATGCCGCTTTTGGGGAAATGGGAGCGCCACTTGCTTCGGGTTATGGACCGGCATGGCCGCCGGACAAGTCACATCGCTATGTCTTTACTCTTTACGCGCTCCGTGTAGAAAGCCTGGGCATAACAGCGGCGGCTGATTATAATGCCTTCAGAGACGCCGCATTGCCGGAAACCCTCGCAACGACAACACTCATTGCCAATTATGGCCCGGCTGAGACGCCATTGCCAGGGTAATCAATAAATATTGACAGGCAGCAAGAGTCATGCTCAACAAGTGCATTTTTCGCACAACAGACATAGAATAACGGCTAAAGGCTAAGGGATGAAAGGTAAAAGCAAAAAAACAAATTTGATCTTTGCATCTTATTCCCCTGCCTTTAGCCTTGAACATTTGACCTTACCGTGTAAACATTGCGTTTGATGCAGAGAATTTAGTAAGGGATACTTTTTGTCTTGCGCGGTATAAGTTTAACATTCTTTCCAGCTATTTTAACTGGAATCAGCTTCTTCCCCTTACCCGCAATTTTTATTTTCACCTTTTCTTTTGTGAATTCAAAATCATACCAGATGTTTCTAAAGTATATTTTAAAAGATAATTTGTTCCAGAATTCAGGTATGTGTGGGTTTACCTCAAGCGCCTCGCCGGAAATATCTATTCCGGCGAAACATTTCATGATCATACCGATTGTTTCGGCCATCATACCACAATGTATTCCCTGACCTGTACTTCCCCCTTGAGTATCAAAGATATCAGTTTTTATGGTTTCTACAAACGCATCCCACACCATCTTGTTTCCAGAATCCTGTATATAGCTGGAAACTACTCCATATACTGGCTTGCTGAGTGTCGAACCGTGGGAGGTTCTTTTATCATAGTATTCAAAGTTATTTATCAGCAGTTCATTAGTGTCACCCGCATAAAACCCCAACTTTTCAATGATACGAGATACCTCCTCATTCCCGAGGAGATAGAATGGCATTAATGCATCGGCCTGTTTTGCCACTTTATAAGCATCAGGAGAATCACCTTCGGCCTTCAGAATGCGGTCCATGCGATGAATATTGCCATATTTCATACGATAATGCTCCCAATTCAATTCCTTGAGGCTCATATATCCGTCAAATTGACTGATGATATTTCCCTTTGATAATATAACATTCATTTTCTCCGTGATTCTTTCCCATTTTTCTGTTTCCGCTATCTTGAATGTAATCTTTTGCCTGAGTCTTTCCAATACATTCTCCGGAAGTTTGTCGATCAGTTCAAGCGCCTTTTCAAGTAGCCAGACAGACATTATATTTGTATAGGCATTATCTTTCAGACCAGGTTCTTCGGAACCGGGAAGTTTTTCGTGGTACTCATCCGGTCCCATGATACCTTCAATGTGATATCTTTTCGTATTTTCATCATATCTTGCGATGCTGGCCCAAAAGCGCGCAATCTCCAACATGATTTCAGCGCCGTAATTCTCCAGAAATTCTTTATCTTCCGTGTCTGAAACGTATTTCCAGACATTATAAAATATGGCAATAGACACATGCCTCTGAAGCCGGCTCAGATCCGGTCCCCATGTGCCGTCTTGCGGATTATAATGAACGATTTGTGTTTCCTCGCCGCCATTGTCAGCTGTCTGCCAGGGGTACATAGCGCCTTGATAACCGTGTTTTCTCGCATACAGCCTCGCCGCATCCAGGCGATTGTATCTATACATAAGAAAAGCTCGCGTTATTTCAGGGATATGAAGATTGAAGAAGGGAAGGGTGTAAAGTTCGTCCCAGAAGATATGTCCTCTGTATGCTTCGCCATGGAGACCACGGGCCGGCATTCCTGCGTCAATATTTGTGTTGTGAGGTGATGCTGTGACAAGGAGATGATAGATGTGCAGACGGATAACCTTTTGCGCAAAATTGTCACCCTCAATCCCGATATCACATTTGTCCCACAGAGATTTCCATGCCTTTACATGAGGTTTATAGATGCTGTCAAAGTCTTTGCATTGAAAGAGGGCATCAGATGCCGCCTTTTTGATATCCCTGACGCCACGATCTAAAGATGTATAGACGCTGACAAGCTTTTCCAGCGTGTAGGTAAAGTTCTCCCGGGCGGGTAATTCCATCTCTTCACTTACTTTGGACTTCCTTCGAATGATCTTCTTCCTCACTCCCAGCGGTTCACCGTTTTCAGAAATAGCGGTCTTGGCATTCATGATGATCTGGCGCTTTGAACGGGTTGTTTGAACGTGAAGAAATATGCCATCCGCCGTTTTTCCCTGAGCAATTTCACGTAAGTGTCTTGAATTGAGCTGACGGTAACGGGCAACGCCATCATTTATGACAGTCCCGTCGAGAGTAGACCGCACAGTAATCTTCTCAGAGTAATTCACGGGAGTAATGTTGTACCTGATTGCCAGAAGATGCGGGTTTGCCATGCTTGCAATCCGCTCGCTGTGGATACGGGTGATCCTGCCCAGTCCATCTTTGCAGACAATGGAACGTTTCATGACACCCCTTTTCATATCAAGGACATGCCTGTAGCTGAACAGTTCCATCTTAAGGGGACTTATGTAATTTCCCGATCCAATCTTGAATTCGATAAGAAGCCAGTTGGGACAATTTACAAAATCATTATTATAAATGATTTTATTTTGGATCTTTGTCCCCAGTTTATTGTATAAGCCGGCAATATAAGTTCCGGGATAGTGAACATCCGACGCATGTTCTCCTTCAAAACATCCCCTGGTGCCTATATATCCGTTTCCAATTGTGCAAAGAGCTTCCCGAAGATTTTCTTCATGTAAATCAAAGCCCTCATATTCGAGTTTCCATCCGTTTTTTTTAATCCTCGTTTTAAACCAGCCTTCTATTTCTTTAATACTGATCTCACCAAGATCATATACGACAATATCTGCGCCATTTCGTTTAAGAATTTCTCCATTATGCTTCCTGGCTATTCCAACGGTCAATCCAAAATTCCCGCTCTTACCTGCTTGAACACCTGAAACAGCATCCTCAACAACAACACACTCACCGGGCACGACCCCCATTCTTCTGGCGGCTGTTAAAAATATATCGGGGTTAGGTTTTCCCTTTAAATTAAGCTCGCGTGATATCTGGCCGTCCACCCGTGTTTCAAAAAGGCGCTCTATCCCTGTAGTTTGCAATATAAGCCGGCAGTTACAGCTTGAAGATGCCACACCTACCTTGATTCCCCTTTTTCTGAGATTTTGAATAAATTTAACCGAAGTTTCATAAATACGTGGTTTTTCTTTGCGCAACACCTCCTGGAATTTCAGATTCTTCATATTCCCCAAACCGCAGATGGTTTTTTCCGAGGGAGGATCGTTCAGGTCTCCATAAGGAAGGACAATATTCCGGGATTTCAAAAAGGACGCGACACCCTCCATCCGCGGCTTTCCATCGACATATTGGAGATAATCTTTCTGCCGGTCAAAAGGTACAAAAGGCTTGTTTTCTCTTTCCGCCAATCGTTTCAGAAATTCGTTAAATATATGTTCCCAAGCCAATGCATGTATATGGGCTGTATTGGTCACAACCCCATCAAGATCAAACACAACACCTTTAAATTTTCTCGAAGTCATTTTTCCCCCTCTATACTATACTTTCGATAGAAAATTCAAAATCGTGATCAGAATGTCCGGCTCTGTCACAATTATAGAGTTTGAACAAACATTTCTTACTTTTCCGGCAAGTTTGTGGTCTTTTGTTACGAAAATGGCCCATGTATCATCTGTTTTTCCCTTTGCAGTTTTCAACATGGGAATATCTGAATATGTATCACCACAAATGAGGTGAGGCCCATTCGTCATGCCAAGCCGCAATTTCTCATCGAGGAACTTTACCGCATCGCCTTTATCAAAATCTTTTAGCCCGGATTGTGAATCTTCAATTGTAAGGATTATTTCGATATCCAAACCGGTATCTTCTATTCTAAAATTCTGATTCTCCGGATCTAAATCAGACACAACAGTCTTAATCTTGTTCAAAAAATTGTACGATTCATCTTCCGGTATGGATCCGCTGATATCCTGTCGCGCTATTGTCGTCTGACCAAATTTACGCTGGAATCCGGATCCAATCAATGAAAATTTCTCGAAAACCGGGTCCTTGACAAGTGATAAAAGTTTTTTATTTAAATTGTCTAATTGATTCTGCTTCTGTTTATCTATCGGGTACGTTCGTCTCTTTCCCTTGAAATCGATAAATTCTCTACCCTTTGAAGCTGCATAGATAACGCTCTTCTCAGGATTGATACTGACATCCATAACCCCGAAATCCTTCAGCGGAGCAGAGGTTATGATCACAGGACTAACAGTTCGTTTTGCTGCGAAGCGGACTAAAAAAATAGAATTGTAGATGGATTGGACGGAGGAACGAAATCTGCCACAGTAGTTATTTATTGTCCCGTCCCTGTCAGTAATGAAGCAATTAAAATTCAGGCCCTTCAGTTGTTTTACACTGTTAGTTACCTGATCACGGAATCCGGAATGAAAATCTTCAAGATATTCAATAAATTTCTTCTCGCCGTTTTCAAGATAGAAGATATCTTTTTTTAGTTCCGTTATCTCGTAAGCAAGATCGACGGGGATTTTTTTTGAATCATTTAAAAAAAGTACTCTTTTGCCTTTCTCCATGGGAATGTTGACAAGAGATAAGAGGGCATTCTTCAGTGATTCTATCCGGTTCGGTTCAATCTGCCGTTTATTCAAAAAATCTTTTACAATATGGGTGCGTAAATTGCGGGTTTTGTCCATCAGGACGTAAAATTCTTTTAATGTGTGTATTCTCTGATCATTAATAACGGTGCTGTTCATTATGCAGGATATTCATTAGTTTACTGATATAATAAGCATTTCCCCCCGACATTGACAAAATGGTGATAATAGCTTATCATGAAAAACAAGGGAGTTTTATGATTTTTTACGAGTTCATCAATAATTGGAGCAATATATGTGCCAGATATTTTATTGTCAACCTTAAAACAAATTGAAAATTGAAATTTGAGGCCTCTGCAATTTCAAGCAATTATGCGGGGAGAGTAATCATGAATTTTAAAAGCGTTATCATTGTTTCAAACCGTTTGCCAATTACCATAGAAAAAGTGAAAAAAAGACAGTGGGTTGCTCACTCTTCTCCGGGAGGTCTTGTTACCGCCATGGGACCGGTTTTACGTAACCGTGGGGGAAAATGGATAGGATGGCTTGGCACAGAACAAATGCCGGATGATGCTTCCTTGGATAACATTCTCTCAAAATCGGCTGAAGAACTGGGATATACCCTTGTTCCAGTCAATCTTACCAGGGAAGAAATCGAAAAATACTACTACGGATTCTCCAACGAAATTATATGGCCTCTGTTTCATGATTTTTTGTCAAACTGCAATTTTGACCCTCAGTATGTGAATGTCTACCGAAAGGTTAATCACAAATTTGCGCAAGCTGTCGCTGAACATACCGATGAAGAAGATTATGTATGGGTTCAGGATTATCTTCTTTTTTTGGTGGCGCATGAATTGAAAGAAATCGGCGCGCAAAGAAAAATCGGGTTTTTCCTTCATACCCCCTTTCCGCCACTGGATATCTTTATGAAGCTCCCGTGGCGCTTCGAAATGCTTGAAGCCATACTCGAATATGATTTACTGGGGTTTCAAACAGAGCACGATAAGCAGAATTTTCTCAGATGTGTGCACTATCTACTGCGACTCAAAGCTGCCGGGAAAGGGAACATTAAGAAAATCGTTACTAAAAAAGGCGAGGTTCGTATCGGAACTTTTCCAATCAGTATCGATTTCAAGAAGTTTGCGGAAAGCGCTGCCACTGAAGAAATAATGGAAACTGTAAGAATCATACATCGGAACCATGGAAACAGACAACTAATTCTTGGAGTAGACCGTCTTGATTATACTAAGGGTATTCCTAATCGTCTGCGTGCTTTTGCAGACGTATTGGCACGCTACCCCAAAATGAGGGGAAAAACAGAATTCATACAGATTGTGGTGCCAAGCAGGGTGAATGTAGACACCTACCAGGAACTCAAGCAGGAAATTGAAGCGCTTGTTGGTGAAATCAATGGCCTGTACGCAGAGGAAGGATGGACGCCGGTTTACTATATGTTTCATCCTGTCAGCCGCACAGAATTACTTGCATACTATAGAGCATGCGGGATAGCCCTTATCACTCCATTAAAAGATGGCATGAATCTTGTTGCCAAGGAATACTGTGCAAGTAACATTGATGAAAATGGTGTCTTGATCCTGAGCGAATTTGCCGGGGCTGCCGCAGAGCTTTATAACGGCGCGCTCCTGGTCAATCCCTATCATATAGAACATGTTTCCCGGTCCATTTATCAGGCATTTTCAATGGAACCAAATGAAAAACGAAAAAGGATGAAAAAGTTAAGAAGATCTATTTATAAAAATGATATTTTTCACTGGGTTAACTCGTTCGTTGGGGCAAGTACAAACGATTCCACTAATATTCCGGAAATTGATCTTTTTGTGCCAACGCCGTAGCTGTGGTAAAAAGACGGGGTCAGGTCTTCATTCTTGACAAATATAATCAAATAAGTTGGAAAAACCGGAATCATCTTCATAAAAATAGATGAGAGAGGCCGGGCGGCCTGTTTTCTATCCTGCCCATTAAAAGTTATGAATGGCTGTTGATTTGAAGGAAAGAAGTACTTCAATTCCTTCCTGGATTCCTAATTCAAAAAGAGAACTTTTTGTGATGCTAGATTTGAATGTTACGTTTTTCACCATAATGTCAACTTCATAGTAGAGGCCTTTATCAGACACGCCTGTAACATTGCCTTTAAAAGAATTCCTCATGCTTGAGGCCAACTTTTCTTTGCTGAGTACAATGTCTTCAGGCCGGATGGCAATGTAGCCGTGGCTGTTTGCCGGTTTTCTCCCAAGTTCGATTTCCAGGTTATCTATGATAGCTTTTGTATCGCGAAATTGTGCTGCAAAAAGATTTTTCATTCCCACAAAATCGGCTACGAAAGTAGAATCAGGCCGTTGGAAGATATCTTCCATACTTCCCGTCTGTTCCATTATTCCGTGATTCATGACTGCTGCCCGGTCAGCCAGTGAGAGGGCCTCGGCAAAGTCGTGAGTAACCATCAGAAACGTAACATTGGAATCTTTATGAAGTCTCTTCAGGCCGGTTCTTATCTCTTCTCTGAAGCTGGTATCCAGTGAAGAAAGAGGTTCGTCAAGGAGAAGCACACTCGGGTTTACCATCAAAGCCCTTGCCAGGGCGACGCGCTGCAATTCCCCTCCGCTTAAGTTGAGAGGGAGGCGCTTTAGAAGATGGTCGAGATTCAAATCTTTAACAAGACGATTCAGGCGCTTTTCCGCTTGTGCTTTGTCGATTTTGTGAAAATGAAGACCATAGGTAATATTATCCAGAACGGTCAGATGGGGAAACAGGGAGTGGTCCTGATAGACGATTCCTATTCCCCGTTTTTCGGGCGGTAATTTCGTTATATTTTTATTTCTTACATAGATAGTTCCGCTTTTTGTCGGAATGAGCCCGGCGATGGCTTCAAGAAGAACAGTTTTTCCCGCTCCGGTCGGGCCCATGAGAATGAAAAATTCATTTTCCTCAATATTCAGATTGATATCATAAAGATTGAATTTACCGAGATGTATATTGAGATTCTCTATCTTAATCATGCTTCCTTCTTATTGTGTAAGGTAAGAATTCGGAGAGCCAGAAACAGTATCAGGCAGATGGAAACCAGCCATACAGCCACTGGTTGAGAATATTTTAACCCATATGCCTCGAAGCGTTCGTAGATCATCACCGGCGCTATCATCGGATGGTAGGCGACGATTACCACCGCGCCGAATTCACTGATCGCGCGGGCGCTGCACATTATAATGCCGATTAGCATACTGCGCCAGGCAAGAGGAAACGTAATCCTGAAAAAGGTGCTGAACATGGAAGCTCCCAAACTCCGTGACACATTTTCGAGTCTTGGGGATATGCTTTCAAATCCGTTTTTGACTGCATTTACATAGAAAGGCAATCCCACGAAAGTGAGAACCACAACAATGCCTGTCACACTTCCCATTATTCTTATTCCAAGGTCGCTGAAGATCTGGCCGATCCAGTGATTTCTCCCCGCAATACTGAGGATTGCGATTCCCACGACGGGGTGGGGAATAACAATAGGAAGATCGATAATACTTTCAACAAACCGTTTGCCTGTAAAATCGGTTCGGGCCAGAAGGTAAGCGAGGGGCGTTCCAAAGATAAAGGAGATAATTGCGGCCAACCCGGCTGTGTAAATACTCAGCCAGATCGATCGCACAACATCTTTGTCCTTAATCGTTTCCTTAAGCATGGCAAAAGAAGGCGCCGTCATCATTTCGACGAGAGGGATAAGGATAAAGGCCATTATTACAATGCCGCAAGAAATGGTAATCCAGAAGAACGTTTCTTTTGACCTCATTTGCTGTTACCTTTTACTTTTTAATTTCCACCAGTTTTTGCAGTCCTGCAGGCAATATTGCCATCATTTCTGCTGTTGGGACCCTGCATGGGATAAAGGGAGGCTGTCCCATCTCTTTGAGAATCTTAAGTCCGCCCTCCGGATTGAGCATGTACTGTAAAAAGGCAGTGGCTGCTTTCCTGTTGGGTGCATTTTTTATCAGAGTAACTCCGTAAGTGCAAGATTTTCCCTTCTTTTTTATGGTCGTACCCGGCTTTTTGCCTGTGAGTTCGACCACTGCCTGCTTATAGAAGTTGTCATACTTATAATTTCCCAGGTTGATCTTATCGGGAAGTTCTATGAATTTGAGCTGATGCTGAACTGCCACTGACCGGTATTCCCAGGCGTAGTCCATATTTCCGGTCTGGAGGAGGGCAACCAGTTCCACCGATTTGGGCCTGATATTTTCCTTCGGGCGACTGTTAATAAGTTTTTGATAAAGCCCCGGTTTTTTGTAGTACTTTTCTGCCAGTTGAAGGACCATGACAGATCGGTAACCGCAGGGGTCGGCATTTGGGTCGGAGTGTCCCCACACCACGCCCTTCTTTGTGAGAATCTTGTACCAGTTACCGGCATTAATTTTATTGGTATATCTGCTTTTGTCCGTATAGCAGAGGACCAAACGATTCGTGGCAAAGCGAATATTCCAGTTCGCATATTCCGGGATGAGCATTCCATCAATGACCGTGAAATCTGCCGATGCCATAATATCGCAGGGTTTTTTGAGGTCGGAGATCTTTCTCGCGCACTTGCGGCTTCCCGCTGCTTCACGGATAATATCCAATCCTGGGTGTTTGGCCTCAAACGCCTTTTCCATTTTGGCGAGTGGAACGGTCAGGCTCCCGGCCTGGAATATGATCACCTTGCCGGTTAGTAATTTCTCCTTTGCAAATCCCGTCTGTGGACAGGCCAGCAAGCTTGCCATAAAAAGCGTTAAAACCGGCAGGATTACCGGAAGCCATCTACATATACTTTTCTTTTTCATCGTAACTCTTCCTCAATTATGATTTTTATCATTTGAATTGATCATCTTAATCATCTATGCTTTTAAGTAACTCAAATCTGCAAATGTGTTACAAGTGTTTCATACTACTTAACATTTATTAAAATAGCGGGTAGGGACGATTTCAGTCGCCCGGCGGTCTTCGGCGAGCTTAATCGAATCGCTCAGTCGAACCGTGAAGGGAGGTTAAAAC
>JAGGSD010000192.1 GCA_021159265.1 Syntrophobacterales bacterium
CTCAAAAAATAATCCTCGGAATATCAACTATATGCCTGCGGTTATTTTTTTCGCATGCCTTGATCTTGAACGAAAATCCTCATAAATCAACAGAGTCATTATTAATAAAATCATTTAAGTTAATGACATTCGTTTAAGGAGTAAATATGCCTGATTCTCTAATTATTGTGGAATCACCGACAAAGGTGAAGACAATCAAAAAATATATAGGGTCCAACTTTGATGTAAAGGCCTCTGTAGGACATATTAAAGACCTTCCCAAAAGTAAATTGGGCATTGACGTGGAAAATCAATTTCAACCTACCTATGAAGTCATCAAAGAAAAGAAAAAGATTGTTTCCGAACTGAAAAAATCAGCGAAAAAAGCAACCAACATATATCTTGCTCCAGACCCTGACAGGGAAGGAGAAGCAATTGCATGGCATATTGCTGAGGAAATAGGCACAGCGGGAAAGAATGTGTATCGCGTCCTTTTTAATGATCTGACAAAAAATACCATAATCAACGCCCTTAAGAACCCGCTGCAACTTGAAAGCAATAAATACGAAGCACAGCAGACACGAAGGATTCTGGATAGACTTGTGGGATACCAGATCAGTCCGATACTCTGGGACAAGGTAAAAAGGGGGTTAAGCGCGGGACGTGTTCAGTCGGTAGCTGTAAAAATTATCTGCGACAGGGAAGAAGAAATTCAAAAGTTTGTTCCCGAAGAATATTGGAATATTACGGTTATCATGGAGGGTTCTAATCCGCCCCCCTTCGAGGCGCGTCTCGTCAAAATCGACGGCAAAAAAGCAAAAATAAAAAATGAAAATCAGGTTAAAGATATACTCAAAAACCTGGATGGTGTTTCTTTTGTTGCCGATAAGGTTGAGAAAAAAGAGACAAAGAGATTTTCTCCTCCTCCATTTACAACAAGCAAGCTGCAGCAGGAGGCATCAAGAAAACTTCGTTTTTCGGCAAAGAAGACTATGAGCGTTGCCCAAAAACTCTATGAAGGAATAGAACTGGGACCGGAAGGCCATGTGGGACTCATCACATACATGAGAACCGATTCTGTCCGGATCGCGCCCGAGGCGATAGATGAGGCAAGAAAATACATAAAAGACAATTTTGGCAAGGAACATTTGCCGGACAAGGCCAGGATATTTAAATCATCCAAGTCCTCACAGGATGCGCACGAGGCAATAAGACCGGCGTCGGCTACTTATAACCCGAAGGATGTGAAACGATACCTTACAAATGATGAATTTCGCCTCTACCAGCTTATATGGAATCGTTTTGTGGCAAGCCAGATGAACCCGGCTATATTTGATATAACCACGATTGATATCACTGCAGGCAAGTATCTCTTCCGGGCTCAGGGTTCGGTTATGAAATTCCCCGGATTTACCATCCTGTACACGGAAAGCAAAGAGACAAGTAATGATGAAGACGAAATCGGAAAAATTCTACCAACTGTTTCTCAGGGTGAAAAACTTTCCCTTGTATCAATAAACCCACAGCAGAGTTTTACTCAACCCCCTCCCAGATTTTCCGAGGCTACACTCGTCAGAGAACTTGAGGAAAACGGCATAGGAAGACCGAGCACTTACGCTGCCATCTTAAGCACGATCCGGGACAGAAATTACACAAGGCTGGAAAAAGGCAGGTTCCATCCAACGGAGCTCGGAACTATTGTTAATGAACTTTTAGTGCGTAATTTCAAAAGAATAGTGGATGTTGAATTCACCGCATCTATGGAAGAAAAGTTGGATTTGATCGAAGAAGGAAAACTGACACGGTATGAAACACTGAAGGATTTTTACACCCCTTTCGAAGGTGAAATCAAAAATGCCAGGAAGAAAATGAGAAATATCAAAAGGGAGGAAATACCAACCGACATTATCTGTGATAAATGCGGAAGCCCTATGGTAATCAAATGGGGCAAAAATGGAAAGTTCCTCGCCTGCTCCAACTATCCTCAATGTAAAAACACAAGCAATTTTATACAGAATGACAACGGAGAAATCAGCAAGACCAGGGATGACGTAACTGATGTTATCTGTGACAAATGCGGCAGGAACATGGTTATCAAACAGGGGAAATTCGGCAGGTTTCTCGGATGCTCCGGGTATCCGGAATGTAAAAATACGAAGCCTCTTGATACGGGAATTAAATGTCCGGAAGAAAATTGCAGTGGAGTTTTATGTGAAAGAAGGACAAAAAAAGGAAAAATATTCTTTAGTTGTTCAAACTATCCGGAATGTTCCTATGCTCTCTGGGATAAACCCGTTGCCGAAAAATGCCCGCAATGCGGGTTTCCCTTCCTCGTAGAAAAATACTCCCGTGGAAAGGGAATCATAAAGACCTGCCCGAACAAAGAGTGCGGGTACAAAGAGTAACCAATGCCAAATGACAAAGCTAAAATGTCAAATGAGATTCAACACATTAAACCCGAAACTCGAAACCCGAAACCCGTTACAATAATCGGCGGCGGTCTTGCCGGATGTGAAGCCTCATGGCAATTATTGAAAAGGGGAAGGACCGTATGCCTTTATGAGATGAAACCGGAGGTATTTTCACCCGCCCATAAATCCTCACTCCTTGCCGAACTTGTATGCAGCAATTCCTTTCGTTCAAACAGCATAGAAAACGCATCAGGCCTCCTGAAAGAAGAGATGCGTCTTATGGGATCTCTCACCATGGAGTCGGCTGATATCACATCCGTACCGGCGGGAAGAGCCCTTGCCGTTAACAGGATTCTCTTTTCCCGATACATAGAAGATAAACTCATGTCCTGCAAGGGTTTGACAATAATTCGCAAGGAAATCACCGAAATCCCGCAAGACTCAATCGTTATTATCGCCACCGGGCCTCTTACCTCCGATGCGGCGGCAAAGAGCATATCCGGAATCACGGGAAGTGAACATCTTTATTTTTACGACGCCATTTCACCTATCGTCGATGGTGAATCTATTGACTATAGCAAGGTTTTTAGAGCGTCTAGATATGATGATACCGGGGTTGGGGATTATTTGAACTGCCCCATGACACAATCAGAGTATGAACGGTTCTGGACGGAATTAATGAATGGCACAGAGGTTTCTCTGAAAAACTTTGAGGATAAAAAATGTTTTGAAGGGTGCCTTCCCGTTGAAGTACTTGGAAGACGAGGAATGAAAACTCTTCTTTTCGGTCCAATGAAACCGGTAGGTCTTGTTGATCCAAAGACCGGCAAGAGACCATATGCGGTGGTCCAGCTTCGTCAGGAAAATAAAAGTTCTACTCTCTATAATATTGTTGGTTTTCAGACAAAATTGACCTGGCCCGAGCAAAAGCGTATCTTTCGACTCATACCGGGGCTTAAAAAAGCGGAATTCTTAAGATACGGCAGTATTCATCGAAACACATTTATTAACTCCCCTGCCCTTCTCAGAAATACCCTCCAATTGCGTTCACATGACAATATGTTTTTTGCAGGGCAAATCACCGGTGTCGAGGGTTATGTAGAATCCGCGGCCATGGGACTACTGGCAGGGGTGAATGTTGACCGTTATCTTTCCGGGAAAGAACTGATACCCCCACCCGAAACCACGGCTCTCGGCGCGCTTGTACGTCATATTACAAACACGGACCAGAAAACTTTCCAGCCGATGAATGTCAATTTTGGTATTTTCCCGCCTCTTTCAGAGAAAGCGCCCAAAAAAGAAAGAGGAAAACATTACGCTGAACGATCATTTTCAGATCTGAAAAAATGGAAGCAGAAAATAGAGTAAGTCTTTCTCTCCATATACAGGGCATGCTTCCTGGTTAAACGAAAGAAATATTTTGAAAAATTGCATTTTTTCTTGTTTTTTATAATATATTATGTCTATATATAGCTGTGTATATACAATATGTTATGGTATTTCTCTGGTTTTTGACAAAATACCGTGTTTAAGCAGTCGGGGTCATACATCAACCAATGATCGATAAGGCATGACCTCCGATAAAAACATAGAGAGAGGAGAATACAATGAACAGGGAAAAACTATTAGGGGGCAGCAAGGGTTTCACTCTTATTGAAATGGCTATTGTCTTGATCATTATCGGCATTATTATCGGGGCGGTGATCAAGGGAAAAGATATCATTCGCAGCGCTGAACAGAAAAAAATCTATTCCAAATTTGTTAACGAATGGCAAATTGCATATATGAACTTCTATGACCGGACAGGCAGGATATTGGGAGACAGGAACTCTCCTCCCGATGGTCAAGCAGATGCTTCAACTTGTACGCAACTGATCAATGGAAATCCTCCAACATACTATGGTCTGAAAAATGTTGGCCTCAATTCTCCTACTACAAACAGCAGTGATGCCTGTACATACCGATATTCAGACAGTGAAGGAAACATGCATGACATTTCCATCACCTTCGATTATGATGGTACTGATAATTACAATTACATGCATGTAACTGCAATTCCCCTTGAACTGGCTATGGCACTGGACAAAATGATAGACGGTGAAGCAGATGGAACAAAGGGAGATTTTATAAGAGTCGCAAGCGATGGTGGCACTCCTCTTCCCTGGATCAGATCTTCAGAAGGTCCTACAGATGAAAGCAAAGCAGTCCGCTGGAAGATGCAATTTTAGTTAATGAGATCAAGTCTGGACAAAAGACGGTGTTAGAAATCAAGACAATTAGACATCACATAACAACAGCTATAGTTGCAATCTTTTTTTGCATAAGCGCTTACTCTTTTCTCACGGTCCACAATAACTATGCCTTAAGAAATGAGAAATTGAAAGCGTTGACAGGAGAAGCGCGTCTGCTTGAGCATAACCAGGGGGAAATAAACCGTAAAAAAGTGCTTATGAACCGTGTTGGTACATTTGTAAACCTTGCTGTGTCGTCGGGATTGGAAAAGAGCAAATGGGCCTTTTACGATGTGGACATCGAAGATATTTTTACCTTCCCTGAGGCTGAGCGTATCATATCGCAGACTGCCAGCACCGCATCCTATTATTTTAAACCCGTAATGCTGCATATGAAGACCGATATGGAATCTTATAAAGAAACGATAAAGGATAAAACATTCCGGGGAAAATCTGCCGATTCAAAACTGAAAAGACAGGGGGATGTTCTTTTGAAACTGAAAGGAACATTTGTGGTTAGACGTAAATGACGTTTAAAAATTCAAAAAAATATGCGATTGAACTTGATGGAATAACCTATGGCTTTTCGGGGAACAGGCTCGAGCAGCTTGTGGAATTTACTGATACTGATAACGATATATTCTTTATTTCCGATATGCGGAAAGCCGTTTCAATGACTATGACTATAGAGTCCCCTGCAAAATATGTAGAGATCATGGTGCGAAAGAATTTACAGGAATCGGGCGAATTTGATGAACCTCTCTCTATTATAACACACTGGAAAAAGAAGAAAGGTCCTAATACAACAGATATCTTTTTCACGGCACTTCCCACAAGAATCCTGTACCAGTATTATGACAGAATAACACAAAATGAGGATTCTGTTATTTTATTTCCTCTTTACTCTGTTCTTTTTACCATCCTGAAAAAAATGCGTTCAAATGAACCGGTGGCTGTTATCTTCCAGCATAACCGTTTTGCCGATTTAATAATCGGAACGAAGAAAAGAGTTTATTACGCTAATCGATGTGTTGCCTTTGATGAAAGTGAAGAACAAATTTCAACCCTCTGGAATACCGTCAGAACAGATATCAATACAGCAGAAGTTGAAAATAGAATTAAGGTAGGTAAAATCGTAAAGCTTTTGTGGCTTAACAGGACGTCTCCTCCGGAATGGCCTGAAGACGTAAAGGATGATATCTGTTTTCCCGGTGATGACACAGTGCTTTTAGACGGAGAGAAATATCATCTCCCCTTCATAAAGGCTGTGCGAACTATGTCGGGGATTAATGGAATCTCTTCTCCCCGTGAGAAGGTTTTTTATTACACAAAGAGAATTGCTCCTTACGCCAATATTGTCTTTTTTTGGGCAGCTTCCCTGCTGGTTGCAGGGGCTTTCTGGTATAATCATCAAATAAATGTAATAAATAAAGAGCTTACAGCCACTGAAAAAACCAGGTCCGAAATTCTGCGTGAGATTTCCCGGGATATCCCCCGGATATCATATAAAGAACCTCTATCTTTCGTAAGAAACCTTGCATACTGTCAAGACGCGCCATCCTTCAAAGAAGTAATTAATGATATTTCCAATGCAATCTCAGCGGACATGAAGATGGATGTATTAAAAATGGATTATACGAAGGATGAAGTAAGACTGGAGGTTTTTGGCAAGTCGGAAGCTCCTTTTGACAAAGCGTATATGGGATATCAGAATTTTGAAAGAATTTTAAAAGAAAAAAAATATGCTGTTGAAGAAAGTAAATTTGACACAGAAATAAGTTCTTCCATATTTCTTTTGAAACTCAGAAAAAAGATTCGATGAAAAGAAAATATTCAGGATTGTTAACTTTTATAATCTTTTTCCTCACAGTGTTGCTGGTTGCTTCATATGCCACATGGGGCACAGGGAAAAACCCGGGCAGGACATACACTATGAAAAGAGTTGAACCGCCGGTTAATATTTCTGTCCCGGCGCCATCGGTCATACAAGAGATGGAAACCCTGGCACGAGAAATCAAAGATATTCTTCAACCACATGAGATGAATTTTTCACCGGTAAATCTGATACTTTTTGGCTATCAGCCGGTAAAGGAAGCCAGGTCTGCGTTGAAAGGTGGAAGCGGAGGTGCGCCATACCGAACGGATTACAACCTCAGCCTTGCCTTTGTGTCAGGGAAAAACCGGTTCTGCGTTATTGATGATATTTTTTATGAAGAGGGAAGTCATCTGAAAGATGGAGCAAGGATTATAAAGGTTGAACCAAACCGTGTCCTTATAAGAAACCGTGAAATTAAGCATTGGGTACCTTTAGCAGAAAGAAAAATAATAACAAAGGAAAAACAATGAAAAGGTTAATAATATTGCTTACATTTATGTTTAGTTTCATTTTTGCAGGGTGCTCGCCCGGGCCTCAATCCATATTTGAACCCCAGAAACCGTCTCTTAATTCTCTTTCCGCAACGACAAGTAAAGAATCAGACAAGCTTGAAACCATACAGAAAGAGTTGTCGGATTCCTTGCAAAAGGCTGCGTCAAGAAAGATCAATGTAGAACCTGTAATGCCCGTCTATGACCCTCTTGAAGATCACATCGTTTCATTTTCCGCCGTGGATGAAAATCTCCAGACAGTCCTGTACTCACTGTCAAAAGCTGTCGGGATAAACATAATAATAGACCCGAAGATAAATGATGAAAACAAGAGGCTGACACTGAATTTCGAAAAGGTATCCGCCGCAACGGTTCTGAGGGAAGTCCTTGGTTCTTTTGATCTTTATTATGAAGCTACACAGAATATCATCAGAGTTAAACCTTTCGAGGAGAGAACTTTCAGTTTAAACTTTTTGGATACAAACCTCGATACCACGTTCGATGTGGGTGGCGATGTCCTTGGAGCCGGAGAGGCTGACACATCCACCGGCCTTAGTGGAAATTTCAAGATGTCAGGAAAGGGGGCGAAGAAATCAAATCCCTACGATGTCATAGAAGGTATGGTAAAGCGGCTTATCTCTGCAAAAGGTGGCAAGTATTCTCTTAACAGACTATCGGGCAATCTCTATGTAAAGGATACACCGTCAGTTATACGCTCTATATCAGTATTAATAAACAATATCAAAGAAATGATGTCGAGACAAATCCTTATTGAAGCAAGGATTATTGAGGTCACTCTTTCTGATGGATATAAATATGGTATTGATTGGGATATGATGAGAAACAGCTTATCCAGAACTTCCATGCTGGACAGTGCAAAATGGTCGGGTGGCACTCTGGCTCTGAGTGGTGTTACAGGCGCCTTTACATCAAACGCTGCAATAAATGCGCTGAATACCTTTGGAGATGTTAATATCGTCTCGAATCCGAGTATCCGCACCAAACATGCTCTGCCGGCGATCATCAGCGTGGGAACCTCTATAACATACAAGGAAAAAGTAAAAACAACAACTTATGTGGACACCGCTTCCGACAGAGATACTACGGAAGTTGAAACCTCTAAAGTTTTCGATGGGCTTATCCTCGGTGTTATCCCATTTATCGAACGCGATGGAACGATTACCTTACTGATCAACCCTATAAAGAGTGACGTAGATATGGCAAGTCTTGAACCTGAAGGCACCGGTAATGAAAGCGTTTCTCTTCCCAAAGTCAGCATTAAGGAGATAAGCACAACCATCGGGCTCCATAGCGGCGATACTGTTATGCTTGGTGGCCTCATTGATAAAAGCAAGGTCAGAATAAACGAGGGGGTTCCCTTCCTGTCATCCATTCCCCTGTTAGGATATTTATTCAAAACCGATTCCATGAAAGATGAAAGCAGGGAACTTGTCATTGTCCTTCGCGTCTCCATTATATGAGGAGTAATAAACAAACAAAGCCATGAGCGTCATCTTCAGAACACTCAAGAAATTAAAATCCGAATCACCGGATCATAAGGAAGATACGAAAAAACTAAAGAAAAAACATAATGTCTTTTCTTTTACAAGCATCCTAACATCATCCAAGGCAATCCTCTTTCTTATTTTTTTCATCCTTATTTCCGGTTGGGTCGCTGTACATATCGTGGACAACATCAGAGAAAAGAATCGGAGTATATCCTCGTCAGAAATGAAGAGCAAAAATTCCATCCCTGCCGATGCTGAATTAAAACAAGTTAAAACTGTCGCAGAAAAACCGGATTCATTCATCCCTCCCCCCCCGGAGAATATTCCTGTCGAAGAAGCAGAAACAGGGGAATCTTATCTACCCGGGAAGATCACATCAAGGAAAATACCTGCCCGGCAACATCCTCCGATAGGTAAGGACAGGACGGAGTCCGTTCCCACAACACAAGACTCAACGCTTACGCCATCTATAAAAACCCCATCACGGGCAATGCCTGAAGACATACTTGTAAAAAACGTCAGACATTCAACAAAAGAATTACAGCCGGAGAAACTTTTAGCCTCAAGATACGCAAGATACCTCCCACCTGTTGAAAAGGATGCGGGGGAAGCATCCTTTCACACTAATCTTCACCCTGCGGCATCGGCAAAACAGTCACGTGAGATTATGGCAAAACGAACAATGGAAAATGTTCAGCGAATTCATAAAGAGAAAAGCAGAAAGATTGCCAATCTCGTAAGCAGAATACAAAAATCTATAACAAACCCCGACAGCACGAAACGGACAAGCGCTTTGCTTGATCAACTTGCCCTGATCAAAGGTAAAGACGATTGTTACGTATTAAAACTTAGAGCCTTTTATTATATGCGTCAGGGTGATCTGGACTCGGCTGCCCATCTATTAAACAGGGTTTTACAGAAGGAGAGAACGGATCGTGAAGCGGGCATTAATATGGCTATTATCGAAATAAAGAATGGAAAGTTAAGAGAGGCAAAAAACAGATTGTACAGATTAAGAGAAATCTATCCACATGATATTTTGATACCTGAATTAATTCATAAGCTTGGTTCATGATTCTCACAGGGAAAAATGTCGACAAATTACTATCTACACTGTTATACATCGTTTTAGTCGGCCTGGTAGCATGGGGAGGAATCCGCATCATCAACTATTCTCTGGAAACAAGATTCTATAATGATTTCTTGATGAAATGGGACGTTGCGATCATTTCCTGGTCGGCCAAAAAAGGTGTATGGCCTCACTTTTCAGGCGGCAACCATATTGAATATATGGACAATCTCGTGTCGACGATGTCCCTCAACAGTGTAAAACCGCCTAGATCCAATACAAAGCGTTCCTATGTGTACCGCCTGAAAAAGATAGGTTCTCCCGCTGAAGATGTTTTTTTACTCTGTTTTCCGGATAAAATTATCCTCTATGGCATTTCATCTGATACATTTATTAGAATTGACACGTTTATCGACGGGAAACATAATGAAAATGCTGGGCGGTTTACGGGACGACCCGGCAGGAATGGCAAAACGTTCATAGGACTCTGGCGTCTGTAGAAAGAAAGTTGGTTAGATGAACAACGAATTAAAATATCTTGATTATTTCGGTTTGAAATATAATCCCTTCCCTATCGTCCCGGATTACGAAAAATTTTTTCTCTCTGAACATATCGATGTAACGATAACTGAAATTGTGCACGGGATACTGACAAGAAAAGGTTTTATGGCGCTTACCGGTGACATTGGTTTAGGAAAGACCACTATAAGCCGAAAGATAATAAGCATTCTCGAAGAAAAGAATGTGGAAACCTCCCTGGTCGTTAATACCATGTATCAAGATGCGGAACTACTGAGGGAAATTAACAGGGACTTCGGTTTAGACGCTAACGTTTTAAATCTTTCCGATCAGATGAACATCTTGAACAGTTTTCTGATAAATAAAAATAAAACAGGTAAAAACTGCGCTATCATTATTGATGATGCCCAGAATCTCAGTCTTGAAAATCTTGAATTAATCCGTATGATTTCCAACCTGGAAACAAATCGTGAGAAGCTTGTGCAAATCCTGCTTATCGGTCAACCTGAATTGATGGACAAGCTGGATTCACCCGAACTCAGCCAGCTGAAGAGCCGCATCATCATAAAGGAAGAGGCTAGACCGTTAACTAAGTCTGAGTTGAAAAATTATATCTTGTTCAAACTTAACATGGCGGGAAATCAAGGAAAAACTACCGTTACTAATAGAGCCTTTCGTAAAATCTATGGGTACAGTCAGGGAAATTTTAGAAGGATTAACATCTTAATGGACAGATGCCTGTATGTTGCTTTCCTTCGCAACACCACTGATATTGATCAATCAGTCGTAAATATGGCCCAGAGGGATTTGAACCCTGTGGAACGATCAAGGGGGAAAAAGAACCGTTATGCCCTTTCCGCCGTAATATTAATTTTTTTTATCTCAGGTGGTGTGGCTTTTTATATGAATATGAATCTGGGGATCATGGGTCAGGGATCAGGGGTCAGGGATCAGAATATCCATAAGGAAAAGACACCTTATCAGATTGGGGAAAAAGTTTATTATCCCCAGAAAAAAACAGTCTTGCCTGAAAAGACGCAAATAGCAGAAATTCCTATCCCGGCAGCGTTATCAGATTTTCTGAGATATTATAAACTGTCCGATTATGAGATTGACTTTTTCAAAGCCATGGAAACAGGTCGTTTTAAAGATATAAACGACACAATTTACGAAGCTACAGGATATCAACTGGTAAGGTTCGATAATTTACCTGCAGAAATACAGAACAATTACGCTCTCCTGGATTTTATCTCAAAAAAAACAGGAAATAAGACTTACTGTCTTTTCTGGAAACCGACAATAAAGGTAACCAGGTTTTACATAGGATACGAAGGAGATGAAATAATGAAACTGGAGAAACTTCTAGCGGCATGCAGATTATACACATTTTCCATAGACGGAATAGTAGGACCGAGATTAATGAGAGCAGTCAGCCGGTTTCAGCAGAAAAAAGGTCTCCCGATAACCGGCCTTCCTGATGAAAAAACAATTTTTCTCTTATGCCATGGAGGATATTAGCCAGTAATGACCGACAAACAAGCGAAAAAACCCATAGGCGAACTGTTGAAGGAAAAGGGTCTTATCAATCAAGAGCATATTGAATTTGCCCTCAAAAACCAGAAAATCAGCGGAGAGAGATTAGGTGAGCTTTTAGAAAGATTATGCTTTGTGACGCAATATGATGTTGCCACCGCCCTCTCAGAACAGGAGGGCATTCCGTATATAGATGTTGATGAAGTTTTGCCCGATAATAATGCCTTAATTTTATTTAACAAGAACCTCTGTCTGAAAAATGATTTTTTACCCATTCGTATCTCGGACAAATCAGTTGAGGTAGCTACACCGACTGTAAGGAATGAAAAAATCGAGCAATTAATAACCAGATACACCGGACTGTCACCGAGGTTCTATATATCCGAATCGAGGAAGGTTACCAATGCCATCAATAAATCCTATTATTTTATAGATAATCCGGTTGAAAAATTGATCGATACAGAGGTCGGCCTCCTTTCGCGTGATCCGGAGATGGCAAGGGGAATGGAAAATCTGATCGGGTATATATTGAACCTGGCAATCAAGATGAGAGCTACCGATATACATATCAGACCAATGGAAAAATCTATTAATGTCGCTCTCCGGGTGGATGGCGTTATGACATCAGTCATCGCATTGCCCTCTTCTTTTAAAAGAATTATAGCAAGCCTCAAGATGAAGGCAAATATGGACATTGCGGAACAGAGACTGCCCCAGGATGGTCGTTTTACTTCAACCATCCTTAATAATACCTACGATTTCAGGGTCTCAACCATTGTTTCTCCATACGGTGAAAATATTGTCTTGAGAATCCTCCCGATGGATATAGCTCTTATGGGGATGGCGCAACTTGGGTTTTTTGAGGACGACATAGAGAAAGTAGAAAATATGTTTAGAGAACCCTTTGGAATTGTGCTGCTTACAGGACCAACGGGATCAGGAAAGTCTACTACCCTTTATGCGGGAATCAGAAGACTCGATCTTCTTAAAAAGAATGTTCTTACCGTAGAAGATCCCATTGAATACACAATACCCCTTCTGAGACAAACGCAGGTAAATGAAAAGGCCGGTTATAATTTTGCAAATGCCATCAGGTACTTTTTGAGACATGATCCTGACGTTATTCTGGTAGGCGAAATCCGGGATACCGATACCGCAGCCACCGCCATAACGGCATCAACCACAGGGCATCTGGTTCTTTCTACCCTGCACACCAACAGCGCTGTCGGAGCCATTCCACGTCTCCGGGATCTTGGGATAAGACCCTTTCTTATTGCGGATTCACTGATAGGAGTGATAAGCCAGAGGCTGGTGCGCAAAATATGCAATGGTTGCAGGGAAGAGTATGAACCCTCCGAGTGGGAAAAAACATATTTGAAAGATCCCTCAATCGAAAAACTCTACAGGGGCAAGGGATGTGAACTCTGTAACGGCACCGGATACTTTGGCAGGACTTTGGTATATGAATTGCTCACCGTTAATAAAAAATTGTCCCGTTTAATTGAAAAGGAAACAGAATTAAATGAAATTATCAGTACGGCAACTGAGGAAAACAATTTCGTAGATATTTTCCATACGACAGTTGCTAAAGTAAAAGAGGGAATCACAACAGTCGAGGAAGCGGTACGTGTCCTCGGTCATTTAGTCTAAGGGACTGGCAGTTGTTGAGGATAAAGATTCTAATAAATGAGCGCCCCCTATGAGTTATTTCAAATATAAATTAATTGAGCCGACCGGAAAAATAAGTTCCGGCATCATCAACCTTCCCTATGAAGATGAGATATCCGCTTCTTTTCATCTCGAAAGAGAAAATAATACTCCTATTCATGTAAAAAAAATGGGCTCTGTTGCCTCATTTCTTCTCCAGAAATTTCATATAATTACACGTAAAAAACTCTCAAGGACTCTTCAGGCGGAATTCCTCAGTAATATCTCAATGATGCTTCGTTCGGGCATGACATTGACTACTGCTATGTCTGAAGCTGCAACAGGTATCGATACACCTGGTTTCGAAAGTGACGTTGATGATATGATTACACGAATAGAAGGAGGAACAACATTTTCGGAAGTAGCGGGCAAATACAGGAATATTTTCCCCAAAACTATAATACACCTTATCCATATGGGAGAAGAAACCGGCAAGCTTGACCAGATGCTAATCGACGCATCGGAACATCTAAAAAGAATTGAGTCGATTGCAAGTGACACCAAACAGGCCCTTTTGTATCCATCCTTTGTGTTTATCACGATGGGAGTCGGTGTTGTATTCTGGTTTTATTATGTCGTGCCGAAGATTATCAGTCTTTTTAAAGATATGGATGTTTCACTCCCGATGATTACCCGTTGTCTCGTAAGTATTTCCAATTTCCTGCAGAACAATTATCTCACCTTGAGCCTCGGGGTAATATCCGCTGTTTTTATATCAGTCATTTCTTACAAGGCGAGCAAACGAACAAGACGAGCTGCTGATGCTCTTCTACTCAGACTTCCGGTTTTCAAAACTATTATTTCAGCCGCCAACCTCGCATTCATTACAGAATATTTCAGTCTCTTATTGAATGCGGGTATAGATATAATACAAACCATACAAATACTGGAAGATTCCACCAGAAACGAAATCTACAGGGAAAAGCTGGGAGTGGTTATGAGTTGTATCCTAAGAAGTGATACTATTGCGGATTCATTTAAGAATGCTATAATATTTCCTTCATTCGTTGTAAGAATGATTAATGTTGGGGAATTAAGCGGGACACTTGACGAACAATTGTCTAATATTGCTCAGAATTACCGGAATAAGCTTTCTATTCTCGTGGCCACCATTGGAAAGACGATCGAACCGGTTGTCCTTATCATTGCAGGTATTTTGTTTATGATTATTATTGTTGGTCTCTTCCTTCCCATCTATGACCTCGTGAGTCAGGTTGGCGCGAGGTGAGGAATGTCCTCATCTCCCTACTCAGCACCTCTATTGTAAAGATCGGTAACATCGTCAGCCGATAATACCCTGTTATATATTCTAACCTCGTCAATTGCTCCTTTAAACGGAAGCGATGATCTGTAGAACCTTCCGATTATTGTATCGCCGGCAGTGTATGACAGCGCTCTGACACCCTCTTTTTCATTCGTTCCATTCACATAGAGAATGTTATTATTATCAACAGAATTATGGGTTATTACAATGTGGTACCATGTGCCAACAACAGGAACTGTAGCGGATTTGATATAGCTGTATGAAGACCCGTCACCAACCAGAGCCGCAATATTGTTAGACGTGCCCATCTGAAGATTTATCCCATCGGCAGCGCCCTGCTTGTTTGTGATAATTCCGTTCCATGTATCAAGCTGCGATGCTTTTGCCCAAACGGAGATGCTTATGTCTGCAGGCCGTAAATCTGCGCTGCTGCCAACATTTACATAAGCTGTCCCGTCAAAACCAAGAGCGGTCCCTACCTGCCCATCAACTCCATAGGCGGCGCCGTTGTTTGTGCCGTGATTGGCCTGTCCCGAATAATCGTTGATATCTGTTCCGCCGGGGGCGGTCCCTCCTTCGATCTCGTCCATTTTGTAGTAGGCAACCAGGCTGGCCTGGTTGTAAAGATCCGTTATCTCACTCAGTGATAATGCCCTTGTATAAACAGACACCTCATCAACAACGCCGTTAAAATAACCGCTGTCATTCACAGCCCGGGCAATATACAGAGGCCTCGATGTGTCGCTTAATTCTCTGGAGTCTGTTGGGGTGGAACTTTGAAGCACTTTATTTATATACAGTTTTTTAACGCCACCTTCTCTGACACCGACTACATGATACCAGGTATCAACAGTTGCATCGGCATCGGCAGATAATGTGGTTTTTCCTCCTGAAGAGCCATTACCGTCTGTTATAAAGGCAAACCGACTGTTGAGCAAAGCCAGCCCGTATCCATCAAATAGATTTCCTGTCCCCTTATCAACAAAGTAGGCGCTGGTTTGTGGTACTGCCGCAGGTTTTACCCATGCCGCTACCGTAAAATCCTGCGGAACGTCGGCCGGATTTGTGTCTATATCCAAACTCCCATCATTCCCGCAATTCACGTAACCGCTCGATCCGTCAAACTTCAAGGCCGTCCATACCTTCCCCCGCACACCGTATGTAACTCCGCCATAAACAGCGCCGTCATTGCTTTGACTTGAATGGTCTTCTATTGTTCCACTGGATTCATCCAGCCACCACTCACCCACGCGTCCGGCATAGTACGGTGTGCCAGCGCCATCGCTGCTGATGTTCAGGGTGTAATAACCTGAATCAATCGTGTTGTCCGCGCAGGTGCTATCGTTAGCCGTCAGCTTGAATTGATAGCCAGCCCCTGCCATTGATGTCGAAATCTTTCTGAATCTGGCGGTTGCGTCTCCGGTTTTGACCACCTCAAATCCGCCGGGATTGGTTCCAAGCCATGTAACAGCCCAGCTTGTAAGGGCGCCTAGACGGGAGCCGGATACACTGAAATCACGGTAAAAATCAGTTGTGGTACAATTAAAAGTTCTGGGCGACGATGGGGAAATAGTAAGAGTACCATTGACAGCTGTAAGGGTAAATGTTCGTTTATCCGTCCTGCTTGCCGCGTCTGTTACTCTGACGGTAATACTATAATCCCCAGCGCATTTATCTATAGTTCCATGCAATTCTCCGGTATTAGGAACTATAGACAGCCCGGGAATTTCTGAGGACAGGAGTTCCCAACCATATGGCGTGGCGCCACCCGTTGCTTCGATGGTATAACTGTAAGAGCTGTTTATGACCCCATTATTCAGGGAAGTCGTGGTAATAACAACACTATCCGCTGCGCAATCCCTCGTTTCCTCCTTATCGGCCTGTATTTCATTTTCAGCCAGCGCCCGGTCATATATCTTTACCTCATCGATCATGCCGCCGAAGAAGTTTCTGGGAGAAGTACTGCCACGGGCGCCAATCAGCAATTTACTTCCGTTGCTGCCGATAACCCCTGTCTGGGTCCTGGAATAAACCTCGACTCCATTCTTATAAAGGATCTGCTGGGAGCCGTCATATACAGTGGTTACATAGGTCCATTCATTTGCCGTTACGGGAAAGGATGTTCCACCATCCCAGACCCAGTGGGGCCGCCACGCGTAATTGACATATCCTCCTGATACTCGCGCCTCATAAAGATTTTCCTTGTTGTATATAATATTTTCCCCTGATGACCCATCCCATTTTATCCATGCGGAGATGGTCCAGGGATCAGTGCCGGGATCGAGGTCGCCGTCAGCGGGGTCACCCAGGTCCAGATACCCACCGTTACTTGCGTCAACCCGTGTGAATGCACCGGCCCTGCATACCTTGCCGCCCGAGGGTGCAGTCTGCGAGGGCAGCGCCCCTGAACCGCGTGATGCCGCCACCCCGTTGCTGCTACCCGAACCGGAATCAACCACCTCGCCTGCCGTGCCGTTCCATGCGTAGTTTTCCATACGATATTCTGCCACCGTACCCGTATAACAACTGCCGCCCGTACAGGTAGATCGGGTAAGGTTGTAAAGATCACTCACCTCGTCAGCGGTTAACTCACGGTGGTAAACCATCACCTCATCAATCAAACCCTTAAAGCCATGGCTCGCATTGGGATAATAACCGCCGATGACAAAAGTTTCAGCATCGTGAATATTGCTGGTTGGATCGTCTGTGGCCGTTTGTTTCAGAACATTGTCAACATAAAGATTTCCGCCATTTGCCGCGCTGTATGTATAAACTGCGTGGTGCCATTTATTGTCATTATAGAATTCACCGTGATAATCTATTTCCCCGCCTCGCGTTCCCGAGGTTTGGTCACTGACCCAGGCACGCAAGGAACCATCTGGATCATAGCATATAGCCGTGCTCCAGTTTGAACTGCCGGCCGCATCGGAAAATTCAATCAACCTGGGATAGGAACCGCCACCGCCAGGTGATTTAAACCAGCATGCCAGTGTGACCTGATCATTAAATACCATGATATCCCCACCGGTAAGGACATCGCTTACAATTTTATCATCATTGCCGTCAAATAATGCCGCCCGGCATATTTTACCTGAATGAACTGCGGCAACACCGCCCGAAGCTTTGCCGTAATGATTACTGTTCCCAAGTGAATCAACTACATCATAGCTTGAACCATCCCATGTCGTACATTCATCGAACCGCCATTCCGCTTCCATACCCTCGGTGTAAGGTGCAGGAGCGCCACTCGCTGTAACATCAACCGTCAGGATGATATTTGCAGTGTTGTTTGCGGGGCAGTTATCGTCAGTTGCTGTCAGTGTAAAAGTATAGGTTCCCGCAGTAGTTATTCCATCTTTCTTAATATATGTCGTATCCCCTGAACTTCCATAAACAAATCCGGAAGCTCCGCCTGTGTCTAACACCCAGCTAATATCTCCAACATGCCCTCCGTGGACTTCAAAGGTTTCATCCTGAGTTGTACTGTTCCAGGTGATGTTGGTAGATCCGTCTCCACTCGTTCGCGCAACGGACAGGTTCTTTGTTACCTCGATTGTAAATTCCTTTTCAGGATCCGGATCATTATCCGTATCGGAGTCGGTAAGCCCTGCCTGAATAGTATAGGTGCCGGGACATTGAGAAAGTGTTCCGGACAGCTTTCCCGTATAGGTGTGCAGATAAAAGTCGTTAAATCCACCATTATCAAGAAGTTTCCACTCACAGGGACAGATGCACCCGGCAGATTTTGTGAAATTGACCGAGTAATTATCATTTACATTACCGGACGATAAGGGGCCGGCTGTTGCAATCTCACATGTCGGATTCTGACATGTCGGATGGCTGGCACAGTCAGGATCAAAGCAATCAGGCAGACCATCGCCATCGTTGTCTAAACCATCGTCGCAGTTGCCGCAATAGACACTTTCAACTCCATCGCAACCCCCGCCGCCACCTCCGCCGCCACCACCGGAACAGACAATACCCTTTAGAGTGTTTATGTCCCCGGCTACCATTAGATCATTATAAACCACTGTCCCGTCGTTGTATTCCACTATTCGGCCGGGATCATCGTACTCGGCGTCATCGTCCGCGTTCTTTTGTTCGAATGCGCCTGTCGGATCACCCCCGCTGATTATGACATAAAGCTGCTGGGTTTGACTGCCATCACTATGATTAACCGTGTAAAGTTTGGCGGTATCAACTGTCGTCGGAAAGGTAATACTGCAAAGGTCGGTAGCAACCACATCTTCATACACCCCGTACTTGAGTCGCTGACCCCAGGTATCATCGCCCGAAGAAAGTCCAATATCCTTATATGGCAGCCAGCCAAAGTAAACACCATCATCAGCAACACCGTCTTTATCTGAATCCGCATAGGGTAATTTTTGATCAGAGATGAGTTTGCCCCGGATGGCATAATCCACCTTTTCTAAAATAGCCTGAGTCTTTTTAATTTTTGCGGATTTGATCAGGGAGGGCAAAACTGATGCTATAATGGAGATGATAATTCCAATAATTACTATGACTATAGTCATCTCAATGAGGGTAAAACCCGCTTTTTTTGCGGATTTATATTCATATTCCATAATTGAGTGCTCCACTTATTAGTGATGCTTTCGTAAAAAGCTCCGCTAAGCCGACACGTCTGCGTGCGGGCACGCACAGGCAGGCACATCGGTATTATAATAGCAAGTAACTCCGACTTGTCGGGGTCAGTCCCGCGAAGGCGGAAATCCAGAGGGAAATGAACAAAATACTGGATTCCCGACTTCGGCGTGAGCTCAGTCGAACGCTCAGGTCGGGAATGACAAATTACTTGAAAGCTCCGCTATGCCGTTTTACGGCATAGCGGGGCTTTTTACGAGTGCATCATCCTCAATTCTTCAGCTATTTTTTTGCTTATAAAATCCCGCACATGACTGGATTTATCTGTTTCTCGAATAGATCAATTTAAGTCCTTCAAGGGTAAGCATATCATCAACTACATCAATACTTTTCGTTTCGGGCGCTATAATTTGTGCAACTCCCCCTGTTGCTATTACTGCAGGACTCGACTTTGCCTCTGCCTTCATTCGTCCGACTATGCCGTCTACAAGTCCAGCATAACCGAACATTATTCCTGCCTGTATACTGCTCACCGTATCCTTTGCAATAATTGATTTCGGCTTGCTGAATTCTACCCTGGGAAGCTTTGATGCCCTTTCGAAAAGGGCCTCGGTTGATATAACAATTCCAGGCGCGATACACCCCCCCATATATTCCCCCTTTTTTGTTACATAATCAAAGGTTGTAGCCGTACCGAAATCGACAATGATAAGACTGCCTTCATATTTTTCATGAGCTGCAACGGCATTAACGATCCGGTCAGCGCCTACCTCCTTCGGATTATCATAATAAACAGGCATACCCGTCTTAATTCCAGGGCCTACAATAAGAGGTTTCATTTTAAAATACTTTTCACACAGGGGTTCAAGAATATTCAGCATGGGTGGCACAACGCATGAAATGATAATATCCTTCACCGATTTTACCGTCTTCAGGTTAATCTCGGCAGTTTTGTAAAGGTTTAATATTAACATTCCATACTCGTCCACCGTGCTATCTGCCTCAGTTCTAACACGCCAGTTATGCAGCAATGTGTCGCCATCATATAAACCTATAACTGTATTTGAATTTCCTACATCAATGGCTAAAAGCATTATTTATTCCCGATTATAGAAACATCCCCGGCAAGGATGCACCTCGTTTTCTTTTTTTCATCAAAAAGAAGAAGCGCCCCGTAATCGTCAATGCCCAGGACTCTACCCTCCTGAACCTCTTCCCTGGAATTTACACGGACATTCCTGTCCTTGATTCCGGAATATTCAAGCCAGGCGCTTTTTATTGAAGTGAACCCTTGCCGTTTATATTTTTCATACCACTTCCCCAGGGATTGATATAAACTGACTGCAAAATCAACTCGGGGGATATCATTACCCGTTTCTTCTCTTAATGATGTAGAGGATTCGCGAATTTCTTCGTGAAAATCTTTTTTCCTCATATTTATATTCAGACCTACCCCCATTATGACAAAATCAATCTTTCCTCCCGTTGTTCTCATTTCTGTGAGAATACCGCACACTTTCTTTCCTCGAATATGAACATCGTTGGGCCATTTCAATGTAACAGCTTCGGGACAATACGTGGAAAGGTGTTCCGCTACGGCAACACCGGCGGCGAGAGTTAATTGTGGCGCCATAAACGGTTCAACAGTGGGTCTCAGAACAATTGATGTATAAAGGTTTTTTTGTTGAGGAGATTGCCACACCCTGTTCTTCAAACGGCCCTTCCCTTTTGTTTGACAATCAGCTACGATTACTGCACCTTCAGGGACCCCCTTCTGCGCAAGCGCAGTTGCATAAACATTTGTGGAATCAACTTCATCCAGAAAATATACCTGATTGCCTATCAGTTCTCCCGAAAGGCTGTCTGCAAGTGTATGCCCGTTAAAATTCATAATCGGTATCTCAGGGATCAGGGGTCGGGAGTCAGCAATTTTCTGTTCAGTGATTACCTTTATCCTTTATCCTTGGACCTTTGACCTTGTTGGACCTTTATCCTTTTTTGTTTTGCCGCATCAGGAGGGATATGTCAGCCGCAGGCGCTGAATGTGTAATGGCTCCTACCGAAATAAAATCCACTCCGGTTTCGGCAATTTCTTTTACATTTGAAAGGGAAACATTACCCGATGCTTCAACCAAAACCCTGCCGTTAATAAGAGAAACCGCTTTTTTCATGTCCGCGATTTTCATGTTATCAAGCATTATGATATCTACCCCGGAAGATAAGGCTTCTTCAACCTCACCCAGGTTTTTTACCTCTACTTCAACCTTCAAAGTGGGAGGAATACAGTTGAGAGCCGTTCTGACCGCATTTTGAATCCCCCCTGCAGCGCTTATATGATTGTCCTTTATTAAGACACCGCCATAAAGTCCAAACCTGTGATTAAAACCACCCCCTGTTCTAACAGCAAGCTTATCAAGATCCCTGTGGCACGGTAAGGTCTTTCTTGTATCAAGGATCTTTGCTTTTGTTTCACTAATCTTATCCACATATTTTCGAGTCAGGGTAGCTATCCCGCACATTCTCTGGAAGAAGTTTAATGCAACTCTTTCCGCGGTAAGAATGATATTCAAACTCCCGGATATTTCCGCTAGAATATCTCCCCTGCCGGCAAATTGACCATCTTTACATTTTGTTACAATTGATATATTTTTATCACAAAAAAGAAACACCTCTTTAAAAACATCGGACCCCGCTACGATTATATCATCCTTTGCGACAGCCTGCGCGGTCCCGCTTCTACTGCCATCCACAACAGCCATGGTAGTCAAATCTCCCGATCCAATATCTTCCTCAAGAGCGTTCCTGATCAATTTTTCTAAACGAACTTTCGGGATCACTGTAATTTACCCCTCAAGAATATGAAGTCTGCTTAAAGCTCTTTCCAGGATAACGCTTTTTTCCTGTAACTCTTTAGATTTTAGCTTTTCCTTCTCAACGACCTTTTCAGATGCTTTTTCCCTGAATTCCTGATTTGCAAGTTTTTTAGAAACCATAGCAAGATTTTTAGTCAGTTTTGACATTTCTTTTTCAAGCCTGGCTATTTCACCAGCGATATCTATCATTCCTTCTAGAAACACATATACCTTGATAGCGCCCGCTATGCCTGTAGCCACTCCCTTCGGTTCTTCTTTTATTTCACCTTTAACAGATAATTCACGGAGCTTAGCCAAATCGATAATGTAATCCTTTCCAGTAATTACTATAGAAATTAATTCATCATCGGGCACAGAAAGCAAAACTTTTAACTTTTTAGAGGGAGGAATATTCATTTCACCTCTTATATTTCTGATACGAGTGATCACATCCATAATTACGCCCATCCGCTTCACAGCTTCTTCATCCTTAAGGCTGTCATCTTCTGATGGAAACGGGCTGATCATAAGCGATCCTTCGTCCCCCGGAAGTTTGTGCCATATTTCTTCAGTCACAAAGGGCATGAATGGACTGAGAAGCTTCATTGATGATTTCAAGACCATTAACATGGTATGCTGAGCTCCGAGCTTGCTGTGCGATGAATTTTTACCATAAAGCACCGGTTTTATGAGTTCAAGGTACCAGTCACAGAATTCATGCCAGATAAAGTAATAAATTCTGGCTGCCGCATCATTAAATCTGTATTCATTAAGAAATCTTGTCAGATCTGCTACAGTATGGTTCAATCTATCTTTTATCCAACGATCACATACGGAATAATTCTCTGCATCGGGTGAAAGTTCTCCCTCATGATAATCCTCCAGATTCATGAAACAGAATCTGGCTGCATTCCATATCTTGTTGACAAAGAACCGATATCCCTGAATGCGATCTTCCGACATTTTGACATCGCGGCCCTGAGCCGTGAATGCCGCCAACGTAAACCGGAAGGCATCGGCGCCATATTTATCGATCATGTCCAGGGGATCGATAATATTCCCCTTTGATTTACTCATTTTATCCCCTTTTTCATCCCGTACAAGGGCATGGAGATAAACCTCTTTAAAGGGAACGTCTTTCATTACATAAAGACCCATCATCATCATTCTCGCCACCCAGAAGAAGAGAATATCAAATCCTGTAACAAGAAGAGATGTGGGGTAAAATGTTTTTAAGGCATCTGTTTTATCAGGCCATCCAAGCGTTGAGAACGGCCAGAGGGCAGAGCTGAACCACGTGTCCAGAACATCTTCTTCCTGCCTCAAAGAAGATCCACTGCAAGCAGGACATTCTTTTGGGTCTTCAGTAGCAACGATGACTTTACCGCAATCACTACAATACCATACGGGAATTCTGTGACCCCACCATATCTGCCTTGATATACACCAATCCCGAATATTATTCATCCAGTCGAAATAGGTTCCCTCCCACATAGAAGGAAAAATTTTTGTTTTACCTTTAACAACGGCTGAAATAGCCGTTTTTGCCAGGGGTTTAACTTTGACGAACCACTGTTTTGAAACAGCCGGTTCAATAATAGTTTTACATCGATAGCATCTTCCTACATTGTGAGTATAAGGTTTCTCTTCGATAAGATAACCTCCTTTTTTCAAGTCATTCACAACGTTTTTCCTGCACATGTCACGATCCTGTCCCTGATAAACACCGCCATTCTCATTAATAACGGCATTACCGTCCATGATAATGACCATATCGATATCGTGTCTCTGGGCCATTTCAAAGTCATTCGGATCACATGAAGGGGTTATTTTTACCGCGCCGGTACCAAATTCCACCGACACATAATCATCTGCTATAATTGGTATTTTCTTGTTGACAAGCGGAAGTATTACCTCTCTCCCAATAACATCCTTGTATCTTTCATCGTGAGGATTGACTGCAACTGCCGTATCACCCAACATTGTCTCCGGACGCGTCGTTGCTACGATAACACCGCCCTCCCCTTCTGCAAATGGGTATTTGATGTACCAGAGACCACCATTTTCCTCCGTGTATTCAACCTCAAGATCAGAAATGGCCGTATGGCACCTTGGACACCAGTTGACAATATAGTTCCCCTGATAGATGAGGTTATCATTGTAGAGTCTGACAAATACCTCTCTCACAGCCCGGGAAAGTCCTTCATCCATGGTAAAGCGTTCCCTGTCCCAGTCACAGGAACATCCCAGTTTGCGAAGCTGAGTTAAAATAATACCGCCATACTTTTCCTTCCATTGCCATACTCTTTCAATAAACCTTTCTCTTCCCAGATCATGTCGTGTTATCCCCTCCCCGGCAAGTTCCTTTTCTACTACATTCTGTGTTGCTATCCCGGCGTGGTCCATTCCCGGCATCCAGAGGGCGTTATAACCCTGCATACGTTTGTAGCGGATTATTATATCCTGAAGAACGTTATTCAAGGCATGCCCCATATGGAGCATCCCTGTAACATTGGGAGGTGGAATAACTATTGAGAAAGCTTCTTTTTTACTCTTGTCTTCTGCTTTAAAGAAGCCGTGACCGAGGAAATATTGATACCACTTTGACTCTATTTCATGTGGATCATATCCTTTATTTAATTCTTTTTTTTCCATTTAGCATCCATATTCAATTCAAAGTATAATGCGGCAAAACCGCAAAGTTATCAGGGATCAGGTGTCGGGACTTCGGTCAGCCTTCGGCGAGCTCAGTCGAACCGTCGAACGCCCAGTTGAACCGGATCAGCAAAAGACAACGGTCGCACATTGGGCTTTTGGCACGATGAAACATGTTGTAAAAACACTACAGAACCCTGGCCCCGATCCCTGACCCCTGAGACCAACATCTGCGTAAAAAACGCCTGTCTGCATGCAACGCACAGGCAGGCAGTTGCCGAAAAGAATAAAAACCTCAAAACACAAGGTCAATGAACAGTCCCGGGAGCCGCCTCCTGTATCTTCCGGATGAATTTCAATTCTTTATCGGCAGCATCCGCATATTCATCATTCAAATCCAGTACTTTTGAAAACATCCGGGCGGCCTCCTTGAATTGCAATGACACCTTATAAGCTACACCCATAAAATAATAAGCGGCTGATGACCGGGGGTCCAGCTTTATCGCATTTTTAAATTCATTTTCCGCATCTTCCAACCAATCTTTACCCTTTTTACTCATAGTATAGAGCCTTAATCCGGCCACATGGTAAAAAACTTTTTCTTTATCCGATTTGGCATATGTCTTTGCTTTCACTATTGCTTTGAAAGCACTTTTAACATCGCCCTGACATGCCTTGACCAGACTGCTCCCGACATAAGCCTTAGAAAATTTCGGATTTAATTGAAGGGCAAGTTGAAACTCCCTTTTAGCATCATTGTACTTTCCCTGGTTCAGTAATTTTATGCCTGTGGAGGTATGATGTTCTGGAGTATCCAGACGATTTAATGGCTTTCTTTCTTTCGGCGCACAGGAAAAGATAAATGCGCTCAGAATTACCATTATCCATAAGATCAGATACTTACGATATTTCATCGTATCCTCCTTTCTTCTATCAACTTCGCTAAATCAGCAATTTAGTCCCTTAATTGTAAAGTTCTTGCCTGCCTGTGCGTGTCCGCACCTGTCTGCCGTGCAGGCGGCACAGGCAGGCGC
>JAGGSD010000217.1 GCA_021159265.1 Syntrophobacterales bacterium
GGGCATCGGCCCCTACATATTGTAGGGCCTGTTTCCCGAACAGGCCGATGCTGCGTATCTGGATAGTATCCAGAAAAATCAACAAGTTATATCAAATTCGGCCAAACGAGTTACTTGGAAGGGGTCGAAAATGAACATCGAACATCGAACATCCAACATCGAATGTTGAATGGGGAAAATGAAGAAACAGGAATAGAGGCTTACTTGTCTGGTATCGGATGTTTTTTTATTTGATTTTAGAATAATTTGAGGAGCGAAGCGACATCATTATTCGACGTTCGGCGTTCAATGTTCGATGTTGGACGTTAATCTTGATGCACTCGTAAAAAGCTCCACGCCGTATCATTCTGAGGAACGGAGCGACAAAGAATCTCAATGATATCAGATTCTTTGCTATCGCTCAGAATGACAAAAGAGTGTTTTTGTGACTTTTTACGGGTGCATCAAATATGTTAATTAAAGGTGTCTTATGAAACAATTTATTGTTAAAACGAATTTGCGGTTCGAGATGAAAGATATAACGAATCAGGTAAGGTCTGTGGTGTGTGAAAGTAATGTGAAAAACGGGGTGTGTTATGTGTTTGTACCTCATACGACTGCGGCAGTTACGATCAATGAAAATGCTGATCCTGATGTGCCGAGGGATATTATCATGGAACTGGATAAAGTGATTCCGCTTCATGATAATTACAGTCATATGGAAGGAAACTCTGCCGCTCATATCAAATCGTCTCTCATTGGTACATCAGAGATGGTCTTTATTGAAAATGGAGATTTTGTCCTCGGTACATGGCAGTCTCTTTTTTTCTGCGAATTCGATGGTCCGAGGACAAGGAAGGTATATGTTAAACTTGTGCCAACGGAGTAAAAACTGGATTATATGGGCAAAGTAAAGATAACCATACTTGGATCAGGAACATGCGTGCCTTCGTTGAAACGAGGCTCTCCTTCTATATTGATACAAACAGGCGATAATAATATCTTGCTGGATCTGGGAGCCGGGACGATAAGAAGACTGCTTGAAACAGGTATAACTATTACCGAGGTCACTCATTTATTTTTTACTCATTTTCATCCCGACCATACAGGTGAGTTTGTTTCATTTCTTTTTGCTACAAAATATCCCGAAACATACGGCAGAAGAATTCCTTTTATTGTAGCAGGTGGCAGGGGGATGAAAGATTTTTTCCACGGTCTCAGAGAAGTTTACGGTCACTGGATTGAGTTGGAACCTGGAATAATGGAATTAATGGAATTTGGTCATGATCGTTCAGGTCATTTCGATTTTGGTTCTTTTGATGTCCAAGCATTGCCAATGAAACATATAGAAAGCAGCATAGGTTTTCGGATTATGTTTCCCGATGGAATATCTGTTGTCTATACGGGAGACACCGATTTTTGCGAAAATGCAATTACTATTGCCGGAGGTGCAGACATTCTTATCTGTGAGTCGGCCTTGCCTGATGAGCTTAAAATTCCGGGACATCTCACCCCTTCCTTAGCCGGCAAAATAGCGACCCAGGCAGACGTAAAACAACTTGTTCTGACACATTTTTATCCTGAATGTGACTCCGCTGATATAGAGGCCCAGTGTCGAAAGACTTATGATGGGCCACTGATTCTTGCACAGGATCTTATGGAAATAAAAGTGTAATTACTCTGGTTCAGGGTTCAGGGATGTAAAAACAATTTTGAATTTTGAATGTTTAATTTTGAATTACAGGACAAGGGATCAAGGAGCATGGTTCAAGGAAAAACTTTTAGCCTTTAGTATTTAGCTCTCAGTCCTCATTGCTCGTTGCTCAGCCCTTGCGGATTTGCCGCCTTAGGTGAAACATGACTAAAATTCTACATTGCTGTAAATTAACACTGGATGTTCTTGCAGATGCTATCCGATCGTTTTTTGATGATGACTGTTTCAATCTATCAGCCGCTGTATCCTTTTATACCATGATATCGGTTATCCCGATCATTTACCTCATTTTTTACATAAGCGGTTTGGTGCTGGGGTCTTCGGAAAGCGCGTACGTTGCTGTTATTGAGTTTATAAAAGACCTGCATCCTTATGTGGAGGAGAAGTTAATTTTTGAGGTTAAACGGTTGTCAGATGTCAGTGGTTTCGCTGGCTGGTTAGCTTTTCTTTTTCTCCTGTGGATTTCTACCATGTTTGTAACTTCTCTGGAAACGGCTTTTACGAAAATATTTAATGTAAAAAATAAGAGACATCCATTCAGATCATTCTTTTTAGGTGTTTCCGTGATACCTGTAGGGCTTACGGCAATTCTTTTTTCCATAGTGGTAAATACAGGGGCACAGTTCCTGGAAAAATGGAAGGCAGGTTATTTTTTAATCAACAGCGCTCTCATACGATACGTTATACCTCTTTCAGTTACTGTATTATTTTTTACAGTTATATATAAAGTTGTTCCCAATAAAAAAGTTTATTTTTACCATGCTCTGACAGGTGGTATAATATGCACGCTTTTCCTGGAAGTTGCGAAACAGTTATTTAACTTTTATCTTTCTCTCGGAGGAAACCCTGCAAGTTTTGTTTATGGTTCGCTTCATGCTTTGGTATATGTGGTCATCTGGGTATTTTACCTTGTTTCTATTACCCTTTTTACGGGGGAGATCGTATCTGTTTTAGAACTAAGAAGGAGATAAGTATAGAGAATTATGCTGCCGGCTTCCATTATTTTAGCATCTGCCTCTCCCCGGAGACAGGAACTCCTTAAAGGGATAGGAATCAAATTTGATGTGATTCCGAGTGGTGTCAATGAAGACGCTCTGGATGGGGAAACCCCGAGGGGCCATGTATTGAGACTCTCTAAAGACAAAAGTTTTGCTGTATCGCAAAATAACCCGGATGCGTGGGTGTTGGGTGCGGATACAGCCGTTATAATCGACGGGGAAGTTCTGGGCAAACCTGGGACACAAAAAGAAGCAAGGATAATGCTGAAAAAACTGAGTGGCAGAGAGCATAGGGTAATAACCGGCTTTACCATTGTGAATAAGAGTACGGATGTAATAATAAGTGATGCTGTTGAATCGTCAGTTCTATTTAAAAAAATACTTGAGGATGAGATGAATTGGTATGTGAAGACAGAAGAGCCATACGATAAAGCGGGAGGATATGCCGTGCAGGGAATGGCTGCATTTTTTGTCAGGGAAATTCACGGTTCATATACGAATGTAATTGGTCTTCCCCTTATGGAAGTTGTAATGGCGTTAAGAAGAGTCGGGGCGCTGGTCTTTTAGATTGAGACCTTTGCAAAACGCCCCCTTTCGCCCAATCTCTGCGTTAGACTCAAAATTTAATCCTCGAAATACTTAATGTATTCTTGTGGTTAAATTTTTCGTTTTCCTTAAACTTGAACGAAATTAAACATTTTGCAAAGGCCTCATATTCTTTATTCACAAGAACTGCGGCTTTGCCGCCTTAGGAGGAAAATTGATGTCGACAATAAGAGAAAATATAGAGAAAATAAGAGAAAACATTACCGAGGCAGCCTTGAGGTCCGGCCGAGATCCATCCGATATAAGATTAATGGGTGTAACCAAAACGGTTGATGATAGCAAAATCAAGGAAGCTATTGATTGTGGCATTGATATTATCGGTGAGAATTATGTCCAGGAGGGAAAGCGAAAGATTGAAAAGATGGGAAAAACTCTTGAATGGCACATGATCGGACATCTCCAGTCCAACAAGGCCAAATATGCCGTCAGATTGTTCGATATGATTCATTCTGTTGATCGAATGAATCTGGCCGGGGAACTGGATAAAAGGTCTATGGCAATAGGGTCTAAAATGAAGATACTTATCGAGGTAAATATAAGCGGAGAAGAAACAAAAAATGGTGTCCCGAAGGATAAAGCCGTTGATCTTGTTAAGGAGATTGCAAGTCTCGAAAATCTGTCAATACAGGGTCTGATGACTATGCCGCCGTGGTTTGATGACCCTGAAGATGCGAGACCTTACTTTATTGCCTTGAGAGAACTGAGAGACAAAATAGTTGATGAAAACATTGAAGGTGTTGAAATGGCCGAGCTTTCAATGGGAATGTCAGGTGATTTCACGGTGGCCGTGGAAGAGGGGGCAACCATTGTCAGAGTGGGAAGAGCTATTTTTGGAGAAAGGACGTACTGATTAATCCTGTAAATTTTCCTCCCAGGACGGCAAAGCCGCAAAGTTATCAGGAATCGGGGATCAGGGGTCAGTAAAAGATTAATATTTTAATTAATTACGAAAAAGACAACGGTCGCCCATTGGGCTTTTGGCACGATGAAACATATTGTAAAAACACCGCAGATCCCTGGCCCCCGATTCCTGACACCAACATCTGCGCAAAAGATGCCTGTCTGCCGTGCAGGCGGCACAGGCAGGCGCGGACAGGCACCGCACAGGCAGGCAAGAATGTTACAACTAAGTGCCTGAGTAGTTACCTTTCCCTTTATAAATGAACCTTTCAAACAACCTGTGAAAGGGTGTCCAGTCTGATTCGTCATTACTCGCGCCATCTATGAATTCCTGAAAAGCGTTTACCTTGGCATCCAGGTCGTCGATCATATTGACAATCAATGCTTCCAGGGTTTTGGGTCGTTTTGGTGATCCGTATTCCAGGGTACCGTGATGGCTTAACACAATGTGCTTGAGTTCCAGGGCTAACTGTTCAGGGAAATCTTCGATAGAAGCAATCTTCTTGTCTATCAGTTCCAAACCGATGACGATATGCCCGGTCAGTCGTCCAACATCAGTATAATCTATGATTTTTTTATATGAAAGTTCATGAATCTTTCCTATATCGTGAAGTATGCCGCCGGTGATGAGCAGGTCTTTGTTTATATGTTTATAGTGATTTGCCGCAAGATCAAGAAGCTGGGTGACCGAGAGTGTGTGTTCCAGGAGACCGCCGATGTAGAAATGGTGAAGTCCCTTGGCTGCCGGGGCTCTTTTGAATGCATACAGGATTTCATCATCACTGAAAATGGCGGTTAGTAATTCTTTTAAAGGGGGAGTCGTAATTTTTTCTACAAATAGCATCAACTCCCGGAACATTTCATCAATATCCGATTTGGACGCAGGGGAATAGTCAGCGAGGTTAGTGTCGGAATCCTCCATTTTTGCAATCTGCGAGATGGAAAGTTGTGTGACATTCCTGTAATTGACTGCCCGGGACCGTATGTCAATGACATCTCCCTTTTGAAATATTCTGTTTAGCTGTTCTGCGTTTTCCCATACCCTTCCTTCTATCTCGCCGGTTTTATCTCTAAGGCGAAGATTCAAATAGGGGGAACCCTTCTGAGAAACGGCCATATTTTTTTCTGTTACAAGAAATACATCGTTTACTTTGTTGCCGGCCTCTATATCTTTGACATAAATATTTTTCATAATCAAAACACCACCCGTTCTTTATTGGAATATATATTCATCTTTCCATCCCTCATATATCCTATGACTGTTATTCCCGCTTCAAGTGATAATGCTATAGCCCTCGATGTGGGAACCGAACGAGAAAGGATAATAGGTATGCCTGACTTCCAAATCTTTGATACAATTTCCGAAGAAACCCTTCCGGTTGTTAAAACAATCTTGTCGGAACACTCGATTTTATGAAAAAGGGAGTACCCCCCCAGCATATCAATAGTATTATGCCTCCCAATGTCTTCTCTTGAAATTATTATGCGGCCGGTTGTATCTGCAAGTGATGAACAGTGAGTTCCGTGCGTCGCCATATGGATCTTTGTTGAATAAAGATGATCTTTCATAAGTTTCAAGGCGCTCTCAGCTGAAATATGTATATCTGACATTATAATCTCTTTGGCTGCTTCCTGTTTGCTTTCTCTCGCACCGCTGGACAGGATATATTTTTCGTCAGGCAGAGTATCACGGCTTTTCGAAAAAACATGTACGCTGTAATCCTCATTGGATACATATATTTTTTCTATATCCCCTGATACTTCAATAATGCCTTCCGATTTGAGAAAGCCTGCCGCCAATTCCTTAAGGTGAATGCCTGCGCAGGCAATTGTTATTATATTGTGGCCATTAAGATAGATTTTTACAGGGACTTCTCTTATTATGCGATTTGTGATCTGGGAAGGTTTCTTGCCGTCATAAAATTCAACATCATACTCCTCTATTGGTGTTCCTGTATTTTCAGATTTCATTTTCTTTTCTTTCTCTAAGGATTCGATGGTCGCCAACGCGAATGGTTAATTTGGTTTTGTCAAAATATTCCATAAGTGGAATTACGTATTTTCGTGAGAGACCTGTCAGATCTCTGAAAGTAGCGGGTGTGGATTTACCATCTTTTAAAAGTAGCTTTCTGTAATCACTTCTTAATTTATCTATGAATTTCTTATAAAAATACATGTTTTCATTGACCTTTATAATTAGTTTTTCGTTGAGCATGACATCGAGAACTTTTGTTGTCTCTGCTTTTTTATTGGAAAATCTTTCGATAATTTCTTTGGTTGCGGGGGGGGTCAGTTTCGATTCGCGATATATACTGGCAATACTTTCCCGCAGATTCATCAATTCTCCTTTCAGATTCACACTATGTCCAGACAGGCGAATATTTTCTTTTTCTACAATGATCTTTCCGTCATTCTCAAGGTTTCTTATGGCCATATTGAAGAGTTTGACGGCGATAAACGTTCCCACATTAATCCGGAGTTCTTCCTTGGGGTATCCCTCCTTCAGAGGAAATTTTTCATGATATGTTTTAACATACTCCAGGATTTTATCCTGTAAGATTTTATACATGTGGAAAGATACAACCCTGAGTTCATCTCTGTCCGATAGAAGGGCTTCCTTTTTTGAAAACAGCTCCTCCAGGATTTTATTCTGCTGTTTTAAGGGAATTCCCGTTCTTACCGAGAGATGCCGAACGGTAATGCCTCTAAACCCGGCTCGCTCCAATATAATTTTTGTTTTATCAAAAGTGTTTCCCCTGTGTAGAACTTTTAATTCATCAAGTATGTTTTCAGGATTTCCCCTGTGTTTTTTCGCCATAGGGTCAAGGATCTCGCCCCCTCCGATTGTATTGATGGGAGAATAACTTCTGATGACAAATCTATCTCCTGCTATGGCAATCGTGGGAGATCCGAGAAGAATTTGGGCATATCTTTCTTCCCCCGGTTTAATATCACTTTTATCAAAAAAGATGATTCTCGAAATTATTTCGCTTGTTCCTGTGTGAAATCGCACCGGAGTTCTGTTTTTCAGTTTCCTGCCGGCGCCTGGCAGATATTGCAAAAAAATATCCATACGAACAGAAGGTTTGAATGTGTCGACAGGCGTGAGAATATCTCCTCTTCGTATGGTGTCTTTATCAATACCCTGCAGATTTATGGCAGTCCTCTGTCCGGTTACAGCCACTTCCGCCGTTTCATTGTGTATCTGAATTCCCCTGATCCTGGCTTTTATCTGACAGGGCATTATTTCAACAGTTTCGCCAATCTTTGCCTTTCCCGACATCAAAGATCCCGTTACTACCGTTCCAAATCCCTTCATGGAAAATACCCTGTCTGCAGGCAGTCTGAAAAAGCCTGCAGATGAACGTTCGTCAGTTTCAGAAATGACTTTCTCCATGGCTGAAATAAAGTCTGTAAGACCTTCGCCGGTAACTGCTGAAACAGGGATGACGGGAGACATTTCCATAAATGTTCCCTTTAAGAATTCCCGTATATCTTCTTTAACAAGATTACGCCATTCTTCGTTTACAAGATCAATTTTTGTGAGAGCTACAATACCTTTTTTAATACCGAGCAACTGGCATATATCAAGATGCTCCCTGGTTTGTGGCATGACACCTTCGTCGGCTGCTATTATCATAGCTACCAGATCAATACCTCCGGCGCCGGCCACCATATTTTTGATGAACCTTTCATGACCCGGAACATCTACAATCCCGATTTTCTGACCGTTATTGAGAGTAAATTGAGCAAAGCCAAGCTCAATGGTAATTCCTCTTTCCTTTTCTTCCTTTAGCCTGTCCGTATTAATTCCTGTCAAGGCTTTGACAAGTGCGGTTTTCCCATGATCAATATGGCCGGCTGTGCCAATAATAATGTGCTTCATGGCATGGTAATCCTTTTATTTCGTGTTTTCGTTATTATTATAGGGTTGATAACAGAAACTTTGAGTTTGCACAATAAGAAAAACCCGGAGTTTGATGAGCAATGAGTGATGCGTCAATGTTCTTGACTTGAGAATAACCTGGCGCCCACTATGACATTTTTTTACCACGAAGAACACGAAGATAAAGAAAAATGCTTTGCGCTCTTCGCTGTAAATTGTGTTGATTATATCGGTGGTGGTGTGTTAGTTTTTCAAACTTCAAAGGAGTTTTTAGAATGAGGATACTTGGCATTGACTACGGTAGCAAGAGAATAGGACTTTCAGTTTGTGATGAATTAGGGATTACAGCCCAAGGCCTTGCCACCATTACGAGAAAGAATCGTGAACATGATATGGAGGCAATAGGCAGATTCATCAAGGAATATAATGTTGAAAAAATTGTCATAGGATTTCCGCTAAGGCTCGATGGAACGGAGGGAATACAGTGTGAAAAAGTATCCGGATTTGCCCGTATCCTCGAGTCGAGGTTTTTAATACCGGTTATCAAGTGGGATGAAACTCTTTCAACAAAAGAGGCGGAAAGTGTTCTCATAGAAGCAAACATGAGTCGTAAAAGGAGAAAAAAAGTTGTCGATAAAATGGCCGCAGTAATAATACTCCGGGAATATTTGGATCGTGTGGAAAACAGATAGAATGAATATAAAAAAAGTAATCAAAATAGTTACAGTCGTCTTTGTAATATCTTTTTTTGTTTTATGGGGTATTTTTTCTAATTATGTGGGAAGTCCCGTAGATTTTCAAGACAGGCAATTTACAGTAGAAATACCTAAGGGAACCAGTTTTTCCATGGCATCCGGCATACTGGAAAAACAGGGTCTGATTAAACAGAAACAGCTTTTTTATTTTCTGGCGGTTTTGGAAGATGCTCCGGAGCATATCAGAGCAGGGGAGTATGAGTTAAGGAGTTCTATGACTCCAGAAGAGATTCTTGAAAAGTTATTAAAAGGAGAAATCAAGGGGTACCATATACCCATACCGGAGGGATTTACTGTTCGTCAGATTGCTGCCCGTTTGTCTGCATGGAAATTGGTAAATGAGGATAAATTCATAACACTTGCCTCCGACAGGGACTTTCTGAGGTCGCTTGATATACATGGAAATAGCGCCGAAGGGTATCTCTTCCCGGACACTTATATTTTTAATAAATCTATGGGGGAGAAAGAAATTATAAAGTGCATGGTCAGGCAGTTTCGACAGAAGGTTACGCCTGAAATGATAAAAAGGGCGGGGGATCTTGGTTTTACTATGGAAGAAATCATTATCCTGGCTTCGATTATTGAAAAGGAAGGCGGTTTGAAGGAAGAAAAACCTTTGATAGCTGCTGTTTTCCACAATAGACTAAAAAAAGGAATGAGACTCCAGAGTGACCCCACGGTTATTTATGATATTAAAAACTTCAATGGAAATATTACAAAAAAAGACCTTATAAAAAAAACACCATATAACACGTACCGTATAAAAGGATTGCCGCCAGGGCCGATTTGCAATCCGGGTATCGATGCAATAACAGCAGCCCTGTTTCCTGCACAGGTAAATTATCTTTATTTTGTGTCAAAAAATGACGGATCCCACCATTTTTCATCCAATCTTGCGAGCCATAATAAGGCAGTCGTAAAGTATCAAATTAAAAGAAAAAAATGATAATTTTTCCTTGACAAAGCAATAACGCTTCCCTATAGTTATTTTTAAGTGGAGTAAAGTGGATAATTGTGGAGGAATTTTATCTTGTCTGTTTTTAGAGGTCAATACTATCACACCATTGATGAAAAGGGTAGAATTGTCTTACCAGCCAAACTCCGGGGAGTATTTAAAGAGAAGAATGATAAAAGGCTGGTTATTACCAGTCTGGATAATTACCTTCTTGTCCTTCCATACGATGAATGGAACATCATCGAAGAAAAAGCGAAACAACATTCGATCTTGAAAAAAGAAATTCGTGCATTCCAGCGTTATTTCATGTCGGGAGCTGTGGATTGCACTCTCGACCCACAATGGAGGGTTCTTATTCCTCCTTCACTCCGGGTGCGGGCAAAGCTTGAAAAGGATATCGTCCTGGCGGGGATGGTCAAAACGATAGAAATATGGGACAGAACGAGATTTGAGGAAGATCTGAGTGCGTCAGGTCAAAACACTGATAACTTTATTGATAATGTAGCGGATTTATTAGGTATATAGTGACATCTCCCTTTCACAAACCGGTCATGCTTAAAGAGGCGGTCGATTCGCTTAATTGCAAGCCCGGGCGTGTGTTTTTAGATGGAACGGTAGGAGGTGGGGGGCACGCTTATGAAATATTGACGAGGACGGCTCCTGATGGGATCCTTGTTGGTATAGACTTTGATGATGATGCTATTCACGAAGCTCGTCAAAAACTGAAAACATTTGGTGACAGAAAGTTGCTGGTTAAAGGTAACTTTGCAAATTTAAAGAAGATACTTACCGATCTTCAAATTGAGAAAGTTGATGGGATTCTTTTGGATTTAGGCGTGTCTTCTCACCAGCTTGAAACTCCCGGCAGGGGTTTCAGTTTTTCAGCGGATGCTCCCCTTGATATGCGGATGGACCAGATCGGTGGTTCAAGTGCCTGTGATCTTGTAAACGATCTTTCAGAAAAAGAATTGGTAAAAATCGTAAGGGATTATGGAGAAGAAGTAAGGGCCCGGAGGATTGTAAGAGCAATTCTGACAAAAAGAAAGGTGTCTCCCGTAAGAACAACGGGGGAGCTTGCCAGGATCATTGCCGATGTCTCGCCGTGTCATTCGAGACGGGGAAGAATACATCCGGCGACGAGGACCTTCCAGGCGCTTAGAATTGCGGTAAATGATGAGCTCGCAAATCTCCATAAGGCAATAAATGACGGCATAGATGTATTGAATAAAGGTGGCAGATTTTCTGTAATATCATTTCATTCTCTTGAAGATAGAATCACAAAGAATTTGTTTCGTTCCTGGGAAAAAGGGTGTGTTTGCCCCCCTGATTTTCCAATTTGTGTCTGTAACAGAAAAAGCAAGTTAAAGGTGTTGACCAGAAAGCCGGTTACGCCCGGTGAGGTTGAACTAAATTCTAATCCAAGAGCAAGGAGCGCCAAACTCAGAACGGCAATGAGGATCTGATAAATGGCAGTCTCAAGGTCTATCAAAATATCCGGGGAAGAAGAAACAATCTGGAGCCATTCCTTCTTTATCTTTGCAACGCTGGTGTTTATGGCGATCACTCTTGTCTATGTGTGGTGCCACATTAATATCACAGAACTGAACTATAAGATAGCGGGCGAGATAAGGGCAGGGAATCGTCTCTCTGAAGAAAATGAAAAACTGAAATTAGAGATGGCGCACTTAAAATCACCGGGCCGTATTGAGGCAATTGCCCGGGATAAATTAAAAATGCAATATCCTGACAGGGAACAGATTATTTATCTAAAATGACTAGCCGATCAAAAAAATTCCTGAAGTTCAGGATCATAACAATATTAGTTTTTTTTCTGGTGTTGTCTGTCGCTTTGCTATCGAGAGCATTTCAACTTCAGGTTCTCTCCGGAGAGTCGCTCAAAGCGAAAGCTGACAGGCAGCACACGAGAGTCCTGAAACTGCAAACAGAAAGAGGGCGGATACTCGATAGAAATGGGAGTGTGCTTGCAGCAAGTCTCATGGTTGATTCGGTTTATGCCGATCCGTCACGGATAAAAAATCGCGCTAAAGTTTCTGCCAGGCTTTCGTCTATCCTCGGGTTAAATAAAAGAAAAATATTAAAAAGACTTTCGCGCTATGAACGTTTTTGCTGGATTGCGAGAAAAATTTCTCCGGGTCAGTCAAGCGCTATCAAGGCTTTGAATTTTGATGGTGTTCACCTTATCAAAGAGCCGAAACGCTTTTACGCTAATAGAGGATCGGCAGGTCATGTCCTCGGATTTGTAGGAATGGACTCGGATGGATTGAGCGGCCTTGAGCTCAAATATAACAAATATCTGAAAAGGGTTCCAAGGAAGGTTTTATGGGGTAAGGATGCAAGGGGCCATAGATTTTATGTGAAAGCATCCGCCGATAGCAAAAAAGAAGAGGAAAATTGCAACCTCATCCTGACCATTGATAGCAGGATCCAACACATTGTTGAATTGCAATTAAAACAGGCTGCTGAAAAAACCGGTGCGAATGGGGGAACTGTTATTGTTATGGATCCACATACCGGGGAAATCCTGGCCATGGCAAATGAACCTGCGTTTAATCCCAATGTTTTCTCGAAATATTCAAGTGAGCTGAGGAGAAACAAGGCGATTACTGATTGTTTTGATCCCGGTTCGACTTTTAAGCCATTTTTGGTCGCCGCTGCCCTGGAAGAGGGAGTTGTCAAGGAGAGTGACAATATTGATTGTGAGAATGGAAGCTATTTTATTGGAAGAAAAGTCATACATGACGCGCAGGGAGAAAAATACGAGAAACTTTCCTTGAGGGATGTTCTAAAATATTCCAGTAACATAGGTTCTGCCAAAGTGGCGGAAAGGCTTGGAAAGGAAAAGTTTTATCAATATATCCGGGCATTTGGGTTTGGTTCCAGAACAGATGTTGATTTGCCCGGTGAATCCTCGGGGATCCTGAGAAAACCTCAAAATTGGACTGACTTTGATTTTGCGACAATAGCCTTTGGGCAGGGAGTATCAGTCACGGCAATCCAGGCGATTACTGCTATGGCGGCTATCGCAAATCAGGGGGTTTTGATGAAACCTCACATTGCTCGTGGTTTGGTGGACAGCAGGGGAAGAGTCGTAAAGGAATTTACACCAACCGTTGTGAGGAGGGTTGTTTCATCTCTCACTGCCCAAAGGGTTACCTCTATGATGATTGATGTAGTTGAAGCAGAAGACGGTACCGGTAAAAATGCCCGTATAGGGGATGTTACCGTTGCAGGAAAAACAGGAACATCTCAGAAGTTTGATTTTGGTACGGGTCGTTATTCATCGACAAAAGTGCAGGCTTCTTTTGTCGGCTTTTTCCCCGCCGAAGATCCCCGAATAGTCATTTTTGTTATACTGGATGAACCCAAAACGAAAAGATGGGGAGGGCAGGCGGCGGCGCCGGTCTTCAAAAATATTTCTGAGCAGATATTAAGGTGTTTCGACAGTGATGTAACAGAAAGAGAAGTTGTCACAGAAGAAGGGAATATAGAGATTAAGAACATTTCCACCCATGAAATAAATAACAGCCATGCTGAAATTGACGGACCGGTTATGCCTGATTTCACGGGCATGACAATGGGGAATGTTTTGGAAATTGTCCGGGAAAAAGGTTTGCATATCAAAATTACTGGTAGTGGGTGGGCAGTAAATCAGAAACCTGCCCCCGGATCACCGATTGAGGGCCGGTTGTGCTGTAGTGTCTTATTCAGTCCGAGGTATTAGGGGCGAAAGGAACAAGGAACAAGGATCAAGGTACAAGGATCAAGGTACAAGGAAATAAAAGCAATTTTGAATTTTGAATTCTTAATTTTGAATTATGGGACAAGGGACGACTTTTAGCACTCATTACTCGTTGCTTAGAGTCTTTATTCACAACAACGGCGTTTTTTGAGCAGATGTTGGTGCCAAGGATAGAAAATGAACATCGAACATCGAACTTCCAACATCGAATGTTCAATGGAAAAAATGAAGAATGGGGAAATAGACACTTACTGTTTATGGTAGCGGATGTTTTTTATTCAGTCCTGGAATAATTTGAGGAGCGAAGCGACATCATTATTCGACGTTCGGCGTTCAATGTTCGATGTTGAACGTTAATCTTTAATATGCTTTCCCACGCTTAGGCATGGGAATGAGAAACCTTTTTACTTTTGCGGCTTTGCCGCCTTAGAGAGGTTCTTGTGAAGCTACTTCAATTGCTGGAAGGAATAGACGTGCTGAAAATTTCCGGAGAGCCCGGAGGAGATGTCTCTGATATCTGCTATGATTCCAGACGGTGTGTGAAAGGTTCTCTTTTCGTAGCCATCCCCGGGCTGAAATTTGATGGTCATGATTTTATATCTGATGCCACAAAAAAGGGTGCGAAATATGTTATTCACGAACGGGATATTTCCCCGGAGCAGGGAGTCGTATTTATCAGAGTGAAAGACAGCCGGAGCGCTCTGGGTAAGTCAGGGAAAAATTTCTTCCGCAATCCTACAGCCGAACTTTGTTTAACAGGTGTTACGGGGACAAATGGAAAAACAACAGTCACCTACCTTTTAGAATCGATCCTGAAAGCAGCCGGGATTTGTGTAGGTGTCGTGGGAACAATCAATTATCGATATAATCAGCGTGTATTTGAATCGGTCAATACAACACCGGAGTCTGTTGATCTGCAGAGGATTTTCAGGAGCATGGCGGATTCCGGAGTGACCCATGTTATTACGGAAGTGTCCTCACATGCTCTTGATCTCAGGAGAGTGGATGATTCTGAACATGACATTGGAATATTTACAAATCTTTCTCAGGATCACCTTGATTATCACCATACAATGGAAAATTATTTCCTGGCAAAGAAAAGGTTTTTCCAGGGAATCCTGAAAGAAGGGAAGATAATGATCGTAAACGGAGATGACCACTGGGGGAGAAAACTGGTTCTCGATATGAAAAGACCGGCGATAACATTTGGTATTGAAAATTCATGTGACATCTCAGTCAACAGGTTTGACATTTCCATACATGGAATACACGCAAACATAACAACGCCGGATGGAAATTTTCCCATATCATCTCCCCTGGTCGGCAAATTTAATCTGTATAACATTCTTGCGGCTGCGGCGGCAGCTGTTTCTCTCCATGTTCCGAAGGAATTTATTCAATCAGGCATAAAGGGATTAAAGAGGGTCCCCGGTCGCCTTGAGAGAGTAAGCAATGGTGGTGAACCTCTAACCTTTGTGGACTATGCCCATACGGAAGATGCATTGAAAAGAGTTCTGGAGAATTTATCCGGGTTTAAAGAGAAAAGGATCATTACTGTTTTCGGCTGTGGGGGGGACAGAGATCGCGGGAAAAGGCCACTCATGGGGAAAGCCGCGACAGAACTAAGCGATCTGACCATTGTTACTTCGGATAATCCAAGAACAGAAGATCCTCTCAGAATCATAAGCGAGATAAAAATGGGAATAAAAGAAAATCTTCTAAGGAAATATGTTCCCGATGAGTTAACCGGAGGTTTTTTCGAAAAAGGATACGTCATTATGCCCGATCGCGGAGAAGCTATCGGTCTTGCAGTATCTATTGCCGATAATTCAGATATCATTCTTATTGCAGGAAAGGGGCATGAAGGCTGTCAGATCATAGGCAAGACGCGAATTCCCTTTAATGATGTGACAATTGCCAGGGAAGCCCTCGCAAAACGTCGGATGAGGGAGGCTTAATTGTGAAAGATTTACGACTTCCCGCTTTTTCTATAGAGGATATCTTGAAGGCGACTGGAGGAAGGCTGATCCATGGCGGACATGAGAGGATATTCAGGGGGATATCGACAGATTCAAGGACCCTGACAAATGATAATCTTTTCATCCCCATTGCGGGTGATAAATTTGATGGACATGATTTCACAGGAAGCGCTCTGAAAAATGGGGCCGCGGGTTTACTCGTACAAGCGGGAAAGGAAGAAAAATTAAAAAATGTTCCTGAAAATGTTTCTGTAGTTCTTGTAAACGACACAGTTAAAGCCCTGGGAGACATTGCTCATTTCTGGAGGAAGCGGTTTGATATACCTGTTATTGCCGTAACGGGGAGTTCAGGAAAAACAACAACTAAAGAGATGATAGCATCTATAGCGGGGTTGTCAAAGAATGTGTTGAGAAACTATGGTAATTTTAATAATTTTATAGGATTGCCGTTGACTCTTCTGAAAATAAATTCCGATCATGAAGCAATAGTCATTGAAATGGGGGCAAACAAGAGGGGGGAAATCGCCAGGCTTGCAGAAATTGCAAAACCTGACATTGGGGTCATAACCAATGTCGGGCCGGCTCATCTGGAAGGGCTTAAGTCATTGGAAGGAGTAAGAGAAGAAAAGGGAAATCTTTTTTCCAGTATGAAAGACCGCGGGGTCGCCATAATCAACAATGACGATAAGGAAATAAAAATATTGGCGGAACGCTGGGGAGGGAAAAGCATCACTTTCGGTATAGGAAGCGATGCCTTTATCCATGCGGAAAATATAATTAAGAAAAGAGATATGGGGGTAAATTTTACCCTCAGGATTGGTAAATTTAAAAGAAAGATCAACTTGTCAACCCTGGGTGAGCACAATATTTATAATGCCCTTGCAGCGGCTGCATCCTCATGTGCCTTAGGCATAGACTATAATTTAATATGCAAAGGCTTGGGCGCCTTTAAACAGATTGGCGGGCGGATGGATCTTCACAGGTTAAAGAATGGGGCCTATCTGATTGACGACACGTACAATGCCAATCCCGCATCTGTGATGGAAGCGCTCAGGTCTCTAAAGGAGTTAAAAGGAAGTTGCGAGAGCACAGTTGTTTTAGGAGACATGCTTGAACTCGGGGAACAGGCGGAAAAGATACATGAAGATATCGGGATGCGCCTGGCGGACAGGAGTATAGGCAAAATCTTCCTTATGGGAAGATTATCTTACTCGGTTGCTGCAGGGGCAATACAAAGTGGATTTAAAAGTGATCAGATATTTTTCATTGATAATCCTGTAAAACTGGCCATGTGTCTAAAATCATATCTGAAAAAGGGGGACTGGGTGTTAGTTAAAGGATCCAGAAAGATGAAGATGGAAGATATTGTCATGGCAATTATTAAAGTGTTCGGAGAACAAAAAGGGAGATAAAACAATTTTGAATTTTGAGTTACGGACAGGGGGCTGAAAGTGATTTATCATCTCTTATATCCATTAAGCGATACATGGTCGTATTTTAATGTTTTCCGTTACATAACCTTTCGGACGATCTATGCGACCATAACTTCCCTTGTTATCTGTTTTGTGCTTGGTCCATGGCTCATAAACAAACTACAACTGCTGCAAATAGGTCAGCCTGTCAGAGAAGATGGCCCTGATTCCCATTTGGCGAAAGCCGGGACCCCCACTATGGGCGGTATCCTGATTATTTTTTCTGTTGTTATATCTACACTTCTGTGGGCGAGGCTTGATGTGGATTATGTGTGGTTCATTCTCATGATAACGGTGGGATATGGCCTCATCGGTTTTATAGATGATTACCAAAAGCTTAAAAGTGCAAGCAGCAAAGGGGTTCCGGGAATTATCAGATTGTTTGTGGAAATAGCCCTGGCTCTTATTATCGGTATCTTTTTGTATGCAAAGCTGGATTTCAGTTCATACGTGGCCATACCCTTCTTCAAGAAGATTTTGCCTGATCTGGGATGGGGTTACGTTATTTTTTCTGTGTTTATCATTGTAGGTGCAGCTAATGCGGTGAATCTTACGGATGGGCTGGACGGTCTTGCCATAGGACCTGCTACAATTTGTTTTGCAACCTATCTTCTTTTTGCCTATATTTCTGGAAATATCAAAATATCCAGTTACTTACAAATTCCCTATGTAGCAGGTACCGGAGAACTGGCTGTCTTTTGCGGGGCTATGGTGGGCGCGGGTATCGGCTTCCTCTGGTACAATACGTATCCGGCACAGATTTTTATGGGTGATGTGGGATCGCTTTCACTGGGAGGCGCCCTGGGAACTTTAGCCATTTTGACAAAGCAGGAAATTCTTTTGGCTATAGTGGGCGGAGTATTTGTGGTTGAGACTATTTCTGTCATATTTCAGGTTGGGTGGTTCAAAGTGTCCAATGGGAGACGCATATTCAGAATGGCTCCGATTCATCACCATTTTGAGCTGAAAGGATGGGCTGAGCCCAAGGTAATTGTGCGATTCTGGATTATTACCATTATCCTTGCCCTTGTTGCTGTAAGCACATTGAAGTTGAGATAGGATGGTCGTATGGATTTATCCGGTCGCAGGGTATTGGTTGTCGGTCTGGGAAGAACGGGGGTGGCAACAGCCAGGTTTTTGGTGAAGAGAGAAGCAAAAGTCATAATAATAGATGAAAAACCAGCTTCTGAATTGGAAAGCGCAATTCGTGACCTCGGAAGTTTGAACGTAGATCTACAATTGGGAAAACATAATACTGATATTCTGCCACGATTTGATTTAGTCGTACCTTCTCCGGGCGTTCCCCCCTTTAATTATTTACTTGCCGGAGCGTTAGAGAGAGGAATCCCGATTATAAGCGAGATAGAACTTGCTTCCGGATTTATAAAGAAACCGATGATTGCCATTACCGGAACAAACGGTAAGACAACAACAACAAAGCTGGTTGGGAAAATGCTTTTGCAATGGGGAAAAAAGATCTTTGAGGGGGGGAATATAGGAAACCCCCTGATAGCTTTTGTTGATGGGGAACAGAGAGAAGATTATCTGGTTGTGGAAGTGAGTAGTTTTCAGCTCCAGTGGGTTGATTCTTTTCACCCTTTTATATCGGTTCTTTTAAATGTGAGTCCCGATCATCTCGACTATCACGGCACTTTTGATGAGTATCGAAGAGTAAAAGAAAGACTTTTTACAAATCATTGCGAAACTGATGTGGCAGTTCTCAATGCAGATGATCCTGTTACTGAATCACTTTCTGAGAAGATTGCGGCAAAGGTGAAACGCTTTAGTTCTTCCTTCAAACTTGAAGAGGGGATTTTTATAGACGGCTCTGTTCTGCGATATCGGGATCGGAAAGGGAGAAATGAGGAGTATCCTCTTGAGGGTATAAAATTGCCGGGGAATCACAATTTAGAAAATATTATGGCCGCAATTCTTGTTTCGAGAAGTGTGGGATGTCCCCGGAACAAGATTATCGATGCTCTCGCGGACTTCGAAGGAATTCCACATAGAATGGAATTTGTTGGAGTAAAGAATGGTGTGAAATTTTATAACGATTCAAAAGGAACCAATGTAGATGCAGTAGCCAGAGCGCTTGAGATATTCCCCAGACCGGTCATTCTTCTTTTGGGTGGAAGAGACAAGGGTGGGGATTTTACTGTTCTGTCCGGTTTGATATTGGAAAAGGTCAGGGAATTGATTTTCTTTGGCGAGGCAGGAAAACAGATTAATTCACTGGTTGGCGGAATTGTAACAACAAAAATTACAAAGAATCTTAAAGAAGCCGTTACTATGGCATGGAACGATTCTGTCTCCGGTGATGTTGTTCTGCTTTCGCCGGGGTGCGCAAGTTTTGATGAGTTCGCCAGTTATGAAGCCCGGGGAAACTTTTTTAAGGATTTTGTTAGGAGCAAGGTACAAGGATAAAGGAACAAGGAACAAGGTACAAGGATAAATATAATTTTGAATTTTGAATTCTTAATTTTGAATTAACAACCAAGGTGGATGGCATGGACAAACTCGTTTGTCCGTGGATGTTTAATTTTGAATTGAGGGCAAAGGAGCGGGGCGTTGGAAGAGAAGAGGTGTGATCTTGTTATTTTGCTCGTTACGCTGATTTTGGTAACGATAGGCACGGTGATGATATACAGCTCAAGCTCCATCATGGCTATGGAGAAGTTCAATGATGAGTACTATTTTCTGAGGAAACAAGCGTTTTTCGTATTTCTGGGATTGGGCACGATGATTATGATGTCTAAAATTCCTTATTATCATTTAAGGAAAATTGCATATCCTGCTATTTCTGTTTCTATTGCCTTTCTTTCTTTGCTTTTTGTACCCGGGTTTGGCGTCAAAGTTGGTGGGGCTACACGATGGCTTAGAATAGGTGGCTTTACGTTTCAGGTAACTGAGTTGGTGAAAGTTGCGATAGTTCTGTTTTTAGCCCATTTTTTTACGAAAAAAATAGAATACATTAAGGAATTCACCCGGGTTTTTCTCGTACCGCTGTCTATTGGCTCCGTTATTGTGGGCCTCGTATTACTGCAGCCGGACTTTGGCACTTCCGTAGTCATAGTAATCGTGATGATGTCTATGCTTTATCTTGCTGGTTGCAGAATTGTTTATATGACGGGACTTGCATCTGTATTTGTTCCCGCGGGGGTGGCTTTAATCATTTATAAGCATTACCGTTTGGAAAGATTGCTTTCATTCATCGATCCATGGAAAGATCCGAGTAATTCGGGATTTCAGATTATCCAGTCATTCATTTCTTTTGGGTCAGGAGGCACCTTTGGTGTTGGCCTTGGAAATAGCGTGCAAAAATTGTTTTATCTTCCCGAACTTCATACTGATTTTATTCTTGCAGTCATTGCCGAGGAAGGTGGCTTTGTTATGGTTGCGATAGTTATTATCTTATTTGTTCTGTTGATTATCGGGGGATTTATGGTGTCTATTCGGTGTCCTGATTTGTTTGGAACTCTTTTGGCAGGGGGTTTAACTATTGTTATTGCAGTGGAGACATTTATTAACATGGGTTGCGTTATGGGGCTTCTGCCAACAAAGGGATTAGCGCTTCCTTTTTTAAGCTATGGTGGAACGTCGTTGATTGTGAGCATGGCATCAGTGGGGATTCTTCTAAATATATCGTCATATTCGCGCGCGGATAAGGGCAATGAGTAGCAAAAATCCATTCATGTATAAAATTAGTAAATGTTCCGACGAAGAAGATTAATATGATCCGGCTGATAATCATATGGATGGGAATAATTGTCTTTTTTACCATTTCGATGTGTAAAGTTTCTAAGAAAGTGGACCCTCCTGTGATATCCGGGAAAGTTAGTAAGCGTTCACTGAACGTCGAAATTAGAAAATAGAAATTGGAAATTTGGCTTCATGCTTTTCTCCCGAATTTCTAATTTCCAGTTTATCTGGGTTAGGGGCAGAGGCACAAAGAAAAAGTGGATATGAAGATAATTATAGCAGGCGGAGGCACAGGCGGGCATTTGTTTCCAGGAGTGGCAATCGCTGAAGAGTTCATAGGGAGAAACCCCATGAATAATGTTCTTTTTATCGGAACTGAGAAAGGTTTGGAGAGAAAAATATTAGGGGATATGGGATTTCAACTTCGTACAATCAACGTTGCGGGAGTAAGGGGAAAAGGCCCCGTCAAAACTTTTACAGGTTTGGTCAAAATTCCCATGAGTATAGTCCAATCCTATTCCATTATCCATGATTTTTGTCCCGATCTTATTATAGGTGTTGGTGGCTACGCATCGGGACCGGTTGTTATGACAGGTCACTATATGGGAAAAAGAACGGTTATTGCCGAGCAAAATGCTGTCCCCGGTCTTACAAACAGGATTCTGGGAAAGTTTGTGGACAGGGTTTTTGTAACCTTTTTAGAAACTGAAAAATGGTTTTCAAAAAAGAATATTGTTGTAACAGGAAATCCCGTGCGGGCCGGATTTACCGGGGAAGAAACAAAGTTAAGAAAAACGGGGGATAAGTTTACTCTTTTTATATTCGGGGGAAGCCAGGGCGCCTCCGCAATTAACAACGCTGTTGCGGATGCCTTAATTTATTTGGAAAAAATCAGGGATGAGATTAAGATCATTCATCAGACAGGAAGAGAGGATGTTGACAAACTAACAAAGGCTTATATGGATCATCGTATAGATGCCGATGTATTTCCCTTCATTTATGATATGGCTTCTGTTTATGATTCGGCAGATCTTCTTGTATGCAGAGCGGGGGCAACAACGATAGCCGAAATAACGGCAAAGGGGAAAGCGTCGCTCCTTGTACCTTTCCCATTTGCGGCAGGTGATCATCAGAGATTAAATGCTCAGGTGCTGGTCAATGCTGGAGCAGCTGAAATGATGCTTGAAAAAGATCTGGACGGTGAAAAACTTGCTCATGTTATCAGGCAACTTTTCCATAATCGAGAAAGGCTCAGACGGATGGAGGAGAAGTCCCGCACTTTAGGTAATATAAAAGCTGCTGCCAATATTGTGGATGAATGTTTGAAATTGATGTGGCAACGCCGCAAAGGCTAAAGGGTCCCTTAATTGTAAAGTTCGTGCCTGCCTGTGCGTGTCCGCAC